>CATIYX010000146.1 GCA_949739095.1 uncultured Clostridia bacterium
ATCCACATAAATTATTTCATAATCGTACGCTGGTAGTTGCTCCCGAAAAACACTAGTTAACCGCTCATACATCTGCCGCACACTTTTTTCCTCTGACCAACAAGGTATAGTCACACTTATTTTCTTCATTTTACACCTTTCCCTATATTTTTACTTAAACGCAAAAACCTTATTCAATATAAAATTAACCGGCAAAGTAATCAAAATCGCTATAACAGGCGCAATCTTTTCAGAAACACTCATCATATCCACAAAACAATACAAAAACAGCATTTGCATAACATAAATCACCACATTACACAAACACATCTTCACAAAAACCTGAATCTTATTAACCTGAATATCATTAAAAACATATCGACTATTCCAAAAGAAAGAGTTTATAACCGCCGCTATATAACCTATGGTTTGTCCCAAAAGATAAAACTCTGTGCCCAATATCCAGATACAAGCATAATAAACCAACAAAGTCACTGCTGAATTGGAACAGCCAACCAACCCAAACTTAAAAAACTGCCATAGCGTTTTCCTATCTATTTTTGCCTGCATAATTTCTACTAAAAACCTCTTTCACATAGCAAAGCACACTTTCAATATCAGATAAATTATCTTGCCTGCCCATTTCCACGGAAACAAAACAGTCATACTTTTCTAAACGCAGCAAATCGGCCACTTCATTGTGCAAATCCCTTTTATCAATAAGCACCAAATTAGGCTCGCTTATATGTACATGATTTATATACTCCACCTTACCAGCAAGCTCGGATACCGCTTCCTGATTGTAAATCATTGTCCCTAAATCCAGATTCAGCTTAAACCCAGCAGAGCAAACCTCATCTATTAAAGCAAAAGCTTCTTTGGTTGTATTGATATAATTTGTATTGTAGATTATCGGATTAGCTTCCATTGCCACAACAGTGCCCTTATCTAACGCATACTTCCCTAACTGGCGAAAGAAATCTATTGCCACTGTTTCATCTGTTTTTTCCGGTTTTACTCTGTTTTTTGGACAACCAAACACCAAATTCTCGCAGCCAACAGCCTCCGCAAAATCAATCGCTTTTTTGGTATAGTCAAACAAAACTTCCCTCTCCATATCACTGCCAAAAAGTTTTTCGGAACGGCCAAACCAAATAGATTGCATAGAAGGCACCTCAAAGCAATATCTTCTTTTCAATTCTTGCGCCCACTGCCTGGCTTCGCCTATGTGTTCATATGGGTTTGCAGCAACTATTCTGGTTGGCGCAATCTCCAAACCAGTAAATCCATATTTCTGCATTAAAGCGTAAACAGCCTTATCCTGCTCTGCTGCCCAAGCTATGTTAGAAATAGATAATTTCACTTTGTCTACCCCTTTGTCAAATCGTTTTCAACAAATTGCTTAATATCCTGTATTTCTTTTTCCAAACTCATAATATAGCCGTTTGCACCGCCAAACGCTTCAAAATGCTTGGTTCGTATATCATAATCAAAGGGTTTGCCATTAAACTCATTTACAAAATCCCGACCATTCAGTTCAGCATATAATTGCCTAATCTCAATAGGAGGCGTTGCCATATTCAAACAGCGCAAATCATTTTCCAGAGCAATTTCAATATGCGACCACAAATATTTCAGCCAATAAAACTGATATTTGGAGCGGCTGTCTGTAAAATTCAAAGCGCTAAAACCCAGCTGCTTAAAACAGTCTTTAAGCAATACCTTCTCGTTTTGATTCAACTCTTTACATCTATAAAAACAATTTTCCTGTCTTTGATAAAATTCAATTAAAATCGGCTCTTTAGCCACCAACTCCACAAACTTATCTTCTTTCAACAGTTTGGGAATGAAATGGATATAATCGTATATAAAATTTTTCTTCAAATTTTGTCCATAAACAGCCGGCAAACGAACAATTAAATTCTTAGCATAATGCTCCTTAACCCAACATTCCAAAGCATAGCGATTAGCGCCATAGGCAGGCAAATTATCAACATTAATTGGCGTATCCTCATCAACACCTTGCGTTTGTGGATATACAGCTATTGTTGAAATCAAAACTACCTGTTTAGGGGCAATTTTTTCTATGTTACGCTCCGCCTGCAATATAATTTCTCTGTCCGTAGCCGGATTTTGATTGGCCAGAAACATTTCCGCCGGCACACCGGAATAAACTAACAAATCCGGATGCTCGCCATATGCCTGCTCTATATTTTTACTGTTATACAGGCTTGTAAAACTATGCTCCGCAGCTATATTAGAGCCAACAAAACCTGTATAACCTACTAAAAATTCCCTGTTCATATCTGCCACCTACCTTTCTTTCTCATCTTATAAAAGAAAGGCGGCACACAAACAAAAAGCCAATAAAACAAAGAGATAATATTAATATCTAACTGTATTTCTTCTGAATACAGCACCCCCCCCCCACGAACATTCGTATCATCTAACAGATGCATCATTCTCACAGTTTCACTCTGCGGCATTTCCGGGCACTCCAACCAACCATTTTGGACAGCCCTGGCCACAGCCTGCACCTCATATTCATATCCGGTCAGCTGTTCAGGCCGCTGAATAAACTCAAGCTGCTTATGGTTATTATCAAAAATAGCAATAGACTCAAAATTATTGATATTTTCCACTTCAATATAACCGCCAGTGCAATATAAAACCCCACGCCTATCGGAATGGCTTAAAACCGAGCTGTTAAGCACCGCCATTTGCCCTGCCTCATAATGCAGCGTAATAGAATTCTGCACGTCAACACCTGTATCGCTGTATATGGCGCTGCTTTGAATTTCCTTAATATCATCGCCCAAAACAATCGAAGCAAAGGTTAATGGATATATCCCAACGTCCAAAAGCGCACCACCGCCCAATTCCGGCAAACGTACCCGCTCCTTGGTTTCATAAACCGGATAGGCCAGATTAGCCGTCAGACCCCAGATTTCTCCCACCGGTTTGCTAAATCGCAGCTGCCGCAATTCCTTAACCAAGGGCATAAATCTGGTCCAGACAGCCTCGGTTACCAGCAATTTACGCTTATTGGCTTCGGCAAAAACAGCCTCTGCTTCTGCCACCGTACAGGTAAAAGCCTTTTCGCACAAAATATGTTTACCCGCCTGCAAACAGCTCATCAT
>CATIYX010000147.1 GCA_949739095.1 uncultured Clostridia bacterium
CCGGTGGCAGCTATGGCAGTTATTGGACACAGTGTTTCATGACGCCATAAAAATCACACAATACAAACGGTGTACCCTTACGGTATACCGTCTTTTTTTTGCTTCAGCAAACAAAAGGAAAATATTGTATGGGATTTGTCCCGCCTAGACGTAAGGACAAGTCATAAAAGAATGGTTTTTGGCATATACTAGTAATAGAAAGAAGTGAGAAAATATGTTTCAGACAATTCGTTTAAAACCGCTTGCTGTGTCTATTGGTATTGCACTTTTAGCAGGGGCGTTAGGTGCGCTGCTCGGCGGCGGGAACAATTTAGACGGCATTGCCAGTCCGTGGTTTATGCCGCCGTCGGTCGTATTTCCCATCGTTTGGACCATTCTATATGTTTTGATGGGTATTAGCGCCTATTTAGTCTATGACAGCGGTAGTCCGCAGAAAAAAGAGGCGTTGCAGGTATATGCATTGCAGCTTGTGGTGAACAGTTTATGGAGTCTGTTCTTTTTCCGACTGCACTGGTTTCTGTTTTCCTTTTTGTGGATTCTATTTTTGATTGTGCTGGTATGTTTTACCATTTATCGCTTCAATCAGGTAGATAAAAAGGCGGGATACTTGCTGCTACCGTATCTCATTTGGCTGCTGTTTGCTGCCATTTTAGCATTTTCTGTTTATCGATTGAATTAAAAAAGTCTCCCATTAAGGGAGATTTTTTTAATTCAAGAGAAATGAACGTTGCATGGAGCGTCCTGCCGAATAATAGATAATGTCTATAAAAGAATATTAGAAAACGAGTCTGGTGTACAGCGAGATGTCTGTACGCCAGACTCGTTTTTTTATATAGCATAGGAGAAAAAAGCATGGAAGGTCTATATAGTATAGTTGACTGATATCACGTGATAAATGGACTGACAATGCTGCGCCCAGGCTGCCGAAGTGCACGAATTGCCGCTGCCATTTGCTCTATACAGAGGGAAAACTGTTCCGGCGGTAGTGCGGCGTAACAAAGGCGTAGATGACAGCTTTCACCGGACAGGGTATAGAGGTCACCGGGGGCTGTTACAATATCCTGCGCCAGCAATTTATGATAGAGCGCAATGTGTCCCACATCTTGCGGAATGGACAGCCAAAATGCCAATCCGCCGTCCGGCTTATGACAGGTCACGCCAAGCGGTTCCAATCCGGCGAGAGCGTGTAATGCTTGTGTATAAAGCGTCTGATAGCGGGGGAGCACCGTTTCTAGATGATGTGTAAATCCGCCGCCGGTGAGAAACAAATGCAGCGCGCGGGAAAACAGTCCCGGCGAGGTTACGTCCGCAGTGAATTTGGATTCTGACACTTGTGGCACAAGCGTTTGCGGCACGATTAAAAATCCGCTGCGTACTCCCGGCATAAGGATTTTAGAAAAACTTTTGATGTAAACAACATTGTCCTGCACATCCATGGACTTGAGGGACACATTGCGGCGACCGGTAAAGCGGATATCGGACACGGAATCTTCTTCCACGATGGTGCAATTATATTGCTGTGCCAAAGTAAGTAGCTGCTTTTTGTTTGTCTGGCTGTAACAAATGGTGGTAGGCGTTTGATAGTTTGGCGATACATAGAGCAGCTTGGGATGGTGCAGCCGCAGTAATCGTTCCAGTTCCTCCAAATCCATGCCATCTGCTGTCAGCGGCACGCCATAACTGTGTGCACCACGGCTTTCAAACACCAGCTTCGCGCCGTTGTAGCAGGGATTTTCCAATAACACTGTATCGCCGCTGCGCAGCAGACAGCGGGCGATAACATCCAAACCCTGTTGTGCGCCCGAAACAATCATAATTTGTTCTGGCGGTGCAGTGATACCGTAAGAGGAGCGGCACAGTGCAGATAAGGTTTCGCGCAGCGGATAATACCCCCATGTTTCGCCATAGGAAAATGCCTCTGCCGCACCTTGCGCCAGCGTTTCGTTGATACATGCGCTGAAGGACGTTGCGGGGAAAAATTGTTTTGGTGGCGTGGTGCTGGCAAGATTGCGGGTCTGGACAGTGA
>CATIYX010000148.1 GCA_949739095.1 uncultured Clostridia bacterium
AAACATGGCACAAAAGTTAACAGTTGACGGCAACACCGCCGCCGCGCATGTGGCATATGCATTTAGCGATGTCAGCGCAATTTACCCCATCACGCCGTCCTCTCCGATGGCAGAAGTCTGCGACGAATGGACTGCGGCGGGCAGAAAAAATATTTTCGGACAGGTAATGAAGATTGCAGAAATGCAGTCAGAAGCGGGAGCAGCAGGCGCTGTTCACGGTTCTCTGGTTGCAGGTGCTTTGACGACGACTTTCACAGCGTCTCAGGGGCTGCTTTTGATGATTCCGAACATGTACAAAATCGCAGGGGAATTGATTCCTTCCGTGTTCCACGTGAGTGCAAGAACACTGGCAACACATGCACTGTCCATTTTCGGTGACCATTCCGATGTTATGGCATGTCGTCAGACAGGATTTGCCATGCTAGCTTCTGCTTCTGTGCAGGAAGTAATGGACCTGGCTGCTGTATCGCACCTGTCAACACTGAAATCAAGCGTTCCATTCCTGCATTTCTTTGATGGATTCAGAACTTCACATGAAGTGCAGAAAATTGAAATGATTGATTATGAAGATTTGAAAAATATGCTTGATATGGAAGATGTGAAGAAGTTCCGCTCCAGAGCACAAAATCCGGAACATCCGCAGCAGAGAGGAACCGCGCAGAATCCGGACGTATTCTTCCAGAACAGAGAAGCAGCAAATAAATTCTATGATGCTGTTCCGGAAATCGTTGAAACGATGATGGACAAAGTATATCAGGTAACAGGTAGAAGATACCACCTGTTTGACTATGTTGGTGCGCCCGATGCAGAACGCGTTATCGTTATCATGGGTTCCGGCGCGGATACAACAGAAGAAACTGTGGATTATTTGATGAACAAAGGTGAAAAAGTGGGCGTGCTGAAAGTACGTCTGTATCGTCCGTTCTCTGCAGAGCATTTCCTGAAAGTACTGCCCAAAACTGTGAAGAAAATTGCAGTTATGGACCGTACAAAAGAACCGGGTGCAGCTGGCGAACCGCTGTATGAAGATGTTGTTTCTGTTGTTCGTGAAGCTGGTATGAACGATGTGGCTGTTGTTGGCGGCAGATATGGTCTGTCCTCCAAAGAATTCACACCGTCCATGATTAAAGCAATCTATGACAACCTGGCACAAAACGCGCCGAAGAACCACTTCACTGTTGGTATCAATGACGATGTGACGGGTCTATCTTTGGATGTTAACGAAATGATTGACACCACACCGGAAGGTACAACCTGCTGTAAATTCTACGGTCTGGGTTCCGATGGGACAGTTGGAGCAAATAAAAACTCCATCAAAATCATTGGTGACCACACCGATATGTATGCACAAGGATATTTCTCCTATGACTCTAAAAAATCCGGTGGTATCACCATTTCTCACTTGAGATTTGGTAAACAGCCGATTAAAGCGCCATATTTACTGACAGTTGCTGATTTTATTGCATGTCATAACTCTTCTTATGTAACACGCTATAATGTGCTGGACGGTATCAAAGACGGCGGTACATTCTTGCTGAACTCTCCATGGAGCACGGTAGAAGAACTGGAAAAAGAACTGCCAGCTTCCATGAAGAATGCAATTGCAAAGAAACATTTGAAATTCTATAACATTGATGGTGTGAAACTGGGACAGGAAATCGGTCTTGGAAACCGCATCAATATGATTATGATGGCAGCATTCTTCAAATTGGCAGCTATCATTCCGGAAAGCGATGCAGTTGACTACATGAAGAAAGCAATCGTAAAATCCTATGGTAAAAAAGGTGAAAAGATTGTCAACATGAACTATGCTGCTGTTGAAGCAGGTATTGGCGGTTTCACAGAAATCAACTATCCGGATTCATGGGCAACCACAACAGAAGGTGCAGAGCCGGTTCATGTACCTGCAACAGACTACTTCAATGACGTTGTAAAACCGATTTTGGCACAGGAAGGCGATTCTTTGCCAGTTAGTGCATTTACACCGGACGGCGTGGTTCCAAACGGCACAACTCAGTACGAAAAACGTGGTATTGCAATCAGTGTACCGCAGTGGATTTCGGAAAATTGTATCCAGTGTAACCAGTGTTCTTTCGTATGTCCTCATGCTTGTATCCGTCCTGTTCTGGTGAAAGCGGATGCAAGTAAACCGGAAGGTTTTGTGACAAAGAAAGCGGTTGGAAAAGCGCTGGAAGGTTATGAATATAGAATGCAGGTCAGCCCGCTGGATTGTACCGGTTGCGGCAACTGTGCAGATATCTGTCCGGCGAAAACAAAAGCGCTGGAAATGAAACCGTTTGCAGAAGAAAAAGAAGTGGAAGAAGCAAACTGGGAATATGCAATGGAAGTGCCGAAAGCAGACGTTGCAATCAATAAAAAAATGGTCAAAGACAGCCAGTTCTGCCAGCCGTTGTTTGAGTTCTCCGGCGCATGTGCAGGCTGTGGTGAAACACCGTATGTAAAACTGGTAACGCAGTTATTTGGTGACCGAATGATGGTTGCAAATGCAACAGGATGTTCTTCTATCTATGGCGGTAGCTCTCCGACCAACCCCTATACAGTGAATGAAAAAGGTCATGGTCCGGCTTGGGCAAACTCTCTGTTTGAAGACAATGCAGAATTTGGATTTGGATACAATCTGGCATTGACGCAGAGAAGAAACCGTATTGTGGATTTGGCGACTGCATTCCTGGAAAATCCGTGCTGTGATG
>CATIYX010000149.1 GCA_949739095.1 uncultured Clostridia bacterium
CATTATGTCTTCCTTCTACACATTATTATATCAGGATATCATTCAAATAGGACATTTACTAGATGTCAAACATGTTTTGAGGTGGTAAAAAAATGGAGCAACAACTGGTAGATCAATATATCATGACACATCGAACCTATTTCCCGACTGAAAAAGTAACATATTTAAAAGATAAATTAATCGCTGCCGATGAACAAAAATTTTCGTCTGTTCTTGCCGCGGAACTGAAAAATCCGATTAAACTACTGCTCGTTTCTCTTTTTTTAGGAACATTTGGTATTGACAGATTTATAATGGGAGAACCCAGAATGGGAATATTAAAGCTTTCCACTGCTGGTGTTTGCGGCATTCTGACGATTATAGACTGGTTCTCTATTTCTCATAAAACGAAAAATATGAATTTTAATTATATTATGTCGCTTCTCTGTGCGAGGCGCCAAGTGTAAATTCTGCGTTTTCTTCCACCAGGCTTTCTTTCTGCCGCCAAAACTACCATCTGCTCTATAGAAACAATTTGGGGTTGTATTCGCTACACTTGCCTTAGCATACGATACTAATACAACCCAGAAAACAGTTTGCTGCGCATTTATATCTCACCATACTTTTTAGCGATATACACATTTTGGTAGAAAATTGCTTGCTCTAAGAAATTATGCACCGGAATAAACCATGAATGGAAACATTGTATCAATGGGAACTCACCTGCATAGCAGATAAATTATTTTTATTGTTACTCACAACGAAAAAACGGACTTGTGCAAAATACAAGTCCGTTTTTGTATAGGATTTTTTCTTATTTTCCAGCTGCCTTCATAGCACGCTGCAACACAGCAAACGCTTCTGCTCTGGTGATGGTAGCCCCACCGCGGAAAGTATTGTCTTCCGCATAGCCATTGATAATTTGCATACTAGTCGCTTTGGCAACATATCCCCGAGACCACCTCAGAGAACCTTCATCCGCAAAGGAAAGTGGTTCTTCTGATTCGCCAAACTGGAAGCCGCGCATGATAATTGCAACCAGTTCTTCTCTGGTGACATTACCTGTCGGTCCAAAGGAACCATCTTCATATCCTTTCACTAAACCTTGTTCCATTGCCGCTGCAACAAACGGTTTTGCCCAATCGTCTACATTCGCCGCATCTGTGCAGCTCGGAACTGCGGTTTCATCCACGGCAATCCCCACCGCCGCCACAGCAATTTTCGCTGCTTCCTGACGAGTAATAAAATCATCAGGACGGATTTGGATTTTACCGTCTGATGCTTCGCCGGAAACAACCTGTTTTTCGACCAACTCCGCAACAGCCGCATATGCCCAATGACTATCCTGCAAATCCGTAAATACGCCGGATTCTGTTCCATCCGGTGTTGTTGGTGTAGTGGTGGATGCATCAATTTTTTTCACCGATACCTGATATTTTTTTGTATTTCCATCCGAACCGTTGACGGTATACTCTACGATTTTAGTGAAATCCTGTGCTTCACCTGATGGCGGTGTTACACTTGTTCCCTGAATTACAATTGTAGGTACCAACGCTGTTATATCAGTACCTTCCGGCACTTCAACAATAATAGTTCCCTCCGTGTTGTCAATCACACCAATTGCTGCAGGCTGTAAACTGTCAAAAGAGAATTTGGTAATTTCACCAGACACTTTGGTAGTGGTAGTAGCAGCGCCACCGCCGCCACCGCCGCCTCCACCTCCTCCGCCGCCACTGCCGCCGGTACCGGTACCAGTGCCGGTAGTAGCAGTAACATTAAAGGATGCAAAAGCGCCAACATCAGCACATAAGATGGATTTATCTCCTTCGGGACGCGTGAGTGCAATAATGCCGTCTGTATTCACTGCCGCACTAAATTTTGCATTTGTAATTGCGGAACTGGATTTGACAGGGATTTTCAACAAATCACAGGACGCGCTACTCACACCATCTTCGCTCATCGTAAATACCACTTTTAAATTGCTGCCTGTCACGTTAGACGAGGTAATCTCCGCTCCCTGTGCTATGGTTGTGATGTCTTTCGTTGCTACAGATAGCCCGCTGCTCATCTCAAAATCAATGGTTCCGCCCATGAACCCTTTCTTTGCCGTATCATACCCACTCACAGATACCACAATATATCCGGTTTCCGATGTTGAAAAACTGGTAATTGCGTTGCCTGCACTATTTGTCAGACGCGTATTAACCTTAATAATCTCATTTTCACCATTGACATAATCTCCGCTGGGTACCGTCTGTGTGCCAATAGTAAACACACTACTTTGCCCGCGTTCCATGCCTTCTCCGCCTGCATAAGCTATGTACTGTCCATATGGTTCATTTTGAATGTCAAACGTATAGGTATAGGACCCTGAAGAATTGGTTTCTTCCTGCCCAACATACCAAGGTGTTTCTTCACCTGACGCCACCTGTTCCGGCGTCTTATCTTTTGCCAAAATCATCAGTGTCGTCTGCTTGCCCGCACTCATTCCTGAAACTGTTACTGTCAACGTATTTCCGCTAACTGTCGCCTGCACATTAACGCTGGCAGCTAACACACCAATTCCCGCTGTGCAGATCATCGTCGCCACCATTAGCAAAAGCGCCATTTTTCTTACTAATTGCTTCATTTTTTCCCTTCTTTCTGTCTTCTTGATTCGCTCTACAATCATCTGCCTGCTTTTATCTTCCTGTCCATAGACAGATATATTTTGCAATTTAACGAATCGTTTTTTTATATATCTAGTCTTATAATATCACTATTCTTCACCGTTGTCAATCTTTATTCCTAATGCAATTTAAAATCTATAGTGCATTATCCGTTGTATTCAGATAGAAAAGGATATGTTATTTCACATTGCCGTCTTATTTCATCCAGCAATTCCATAACGCGGACACTCTCCTCCAGTGGCAGCAGCGCACTCTGCCATTTTCCCGCTTGCAGGCTATGCACCACTTCTTCAATTTCATATTCAAACCCATTTTTACGAAATGGTATTTCTATAGTTTCTCCTGTTCCGTCGTTCCACATAATCTCCATATACTCCGCCGCATCTACTGCCTGTACAAATTTTCGCGCTTTTGTTACCGCACCCAAGAATCCCCCATCTCACCTGCTGCATATTTTCCATCCCTTTCCAAAACTTTCCCTTTATATTTCACGACCATTGGCTCTTTTGACCATACGGTATATCCTTTTAATTCTCCCTCTTCCCAGACGAGTTCTATCTCTGCGCCACCGCGAACACGTACGCCGCGCAAATATCCATTTTGCCATGCGGGCGGTAGCGCCGGTAGTAATTCTATCACACCATCTCTACTCTGTACCAGTAACTCCAAAATTCCTGCCGCTGCGCCAAAATTGCCGTCAATCTGGAAAATTTCCGACGGATGACTGTCCAACAGACTATCAAATGTGGATTGCTTCATCATTTGACGAAAAATTTCTTGTGCCGTTCCGCCTTGACGCAGCCGCGCATACAAACAAATTGCCCATGCTGCACTCCAGCCGGTATACCCGCTTCCACATTCCATTCTATAATCAAGCGACTTCGCAGCCGCTCTATACAGTTCCGGTGTATCTTCATGAATCAATTGACCAGGATACAGACCATAAAGATGAGAAAAATGACGGTGTCCCGGCTGTGTTTCTTCAAATGGTTCATTCCATTCCAGCAATCTGCCGTCCTCGCCTATTTTCAGTTTCGGCAGCCGCTGCAAGGCTTCTGCTGCACGCTCCGCCAACGCCTCCTTCACTTGCAGCGCACTGCAGCATTTCAAATAATGCTGCAACAACTCCCGCGAAATGGTGATATCCATGGCGCTGTCTCGCGTAACAGCCAAAGGTTTCTCTTCCCAAATATAATTATTTTCCGGTGAAGTGGACGGCGCAAACATCAGCCCGCCTTCACCATCCTCCACCAAATAATCCAGCAAAAATTCCACTGCGCCGCGCATCAACGGATAGGCAGTTTCTTCCAAAAACACTCTATCTTGCCCAAACAGATAATGCTCCCACAAATGTCGGCAAAGCCACGCGCCACCACTGACCCAACAGCTCCATTGCAGGTTGCCCGCAACCGGTGCAGCACTGCCCCATACATCGCTGTTATGCGCCAACAGATATCCACTGCACCCAAATTGCCGCCGCGCACAGGTTTCTCCTGTCTCCTGCATGTCTTTCATAAACGAAAACAGTGTTTCGTGGCAGTCTGCCAAATTGCCTGACTCCGCCAACCAATAATTCATTGGCAAATTGATATTCACTGTATAATCACAGCTCCATGCCGGAAACAGGTCTTTGTTCCAAATGCCCTGTAAATTCGGCGGCATTCCCTGCGAAGAACCCGAAAGCATTAAATCCCTGCCATATTGAAAATATAATGCCGCAAACGCAGGGTCGTCCGCTCCCTGTGCAAACGCGTGAAGCCGTTCTCCCGTTGGCAGCGTGGAAACCTCCCGCTGGTCCAAATTCAATTCCTGTCGCCGCATGGGCTGAGCAAATGACGTCTTATGCTCTGCTTTCCAAAGAATGTAGTCCTGCGCCGCCGCATGTTCCGCTGCCTGCCATGCCAACGCGTCAATCTTTCTATCAGGCATATTCCGCATACCGCAGAAACTGGTTATAATGCTGACGTAAAACACTGTTTTGCACGCACCTGTGACAACAATTTTATTTTGCTTTGCCGCCACGCTGCCATCGCTGTTTGCCAGTACCGCTGTATCGCACCACATGCCGCGGTTTCCCTGCACGATTTCCCGCGTTAGCCCGTCCAGTTTCTCCGGCGCTTGTTGTCGGCAAACAAACCCATTCTGTCGGACTTCACAGCTTCTCCCAAAATGGCAGTCGAACGTGAGCGTGATGTTTTGTGCGCTTTCACTTTTCACTTCTACTGCCAGCACCGGCTCATTTCTGTGAACAAACGCCGCTGTTTGCACTTGCACGTCTGAAAGCGTAAACTGCGCTGTATGCACCCCCGTTTCAATATCCAACTGCCGGCTTTCATATTGCAGTTTTCCTGTTTCAAAAGCAATTTCCAGCGTTCCAACCGGCAAATAGGCGTCTACATTTTCTCCCTGCACCTTGCCGTCCACCACCGCCTGTGCTGCACTGTAATCCTTTCGAAGCAGCAATTCCCGCGCCTGTTCCAGATACGCATAACCATTTCCATTGTCCTTGTCCTTAGGATATCCTGCCCAAAACGTATCTTCATTGAGTGTGATGACTTCCGTGTCCCCACGCCCATATACCATTGCGCCGATTTTACCGTTACCAATCGGAAGCGCTTCCGTCCATTCCCTTGCCGGATGTCGGTACCATAATTTATGTTCAACCATTCTTTTTTAACCTCGATTCCCCACGTTTTCCTGCGTATTACTGTGGTCTCATTCTACCATGCTTCCAGCTAATTTGCAACCACTCTCCGCACATTTACCCCTCTAAAATTATAGCTGCTTTTTTGTGCAATTTTTTATATCAAAAACCCCCTGCCACTTTCGTGACAGGGACTCTTCACAATTTGCTTTAGTCGCCAAAACAAATGCCAAGCGTTTTTGCCAGTTCCACCAACTCGCCGTTCACATCCACAGGACGGAAATTGCTCTTCATTTGGTTGCTTGGAATAACGTCCTCCAGCGGAACTGTTGTCAGTTTGCCCTCATGCAACGCGACCATATGCGCATATTTCTGCTGGTCCATTAACGCTTTCACGGCATACGAGCCATAGCGGGAACAAAGTACGCGGTCAAACGCGCTGGGACTGCCACCGCGGGACATATGACCGATTGCTACGGCGCGCGCTTCCACATCCATAATGGTTTCACTGATTGCATAACCATTGTCATCGCGTGTGTGGTTCAAAATATGTTCAATTGCTTTTGCCACTTGGTCTCCAACACCGCCATATTTCTGTCCGTCCGGCGCAAAATTGGTCTGAATATTGACGGCTTTATTACCGTCCGGTGTTGCAGCGCCTTCTGCAACCACTACCAGACAATATTGTTTGGGGGAAAGCAGACAGCTACGGACTTTTTGTGCCACCCGCTCAATATCATATTTAATTTCCGGAATCAAAACAACGTCGCTGCCGGCTGCAATACCGGTTTGCAGCGCAATATGCCCAGCATCGCGTCCCATGACTTCCATTACCATGACGCGATGGTGGGATTGTCCTGTTGTTTTCAAATATTCAATTCCCTCCACGCAACGTCCAACAGCAGTATCAAATCCAAAAGTGGTCTCCGTTGCGTTGAGGTCATTATCAATCGTCTTGGGAACGCCAATCACACGCACGCCCATGCGGCTATAATCACGCCCCGAAGTTAGCGTACCACCCCCGCCAATAATCATCAGCGCATCAATTCCGTTGGCTTTCAGGTTTTCAGTTGCAACCCCCGAAACATCGTCGTAAACAATTTTTCCATGTTCATCATGTACCAGTCCATTACGGTCACGGCGCGGGTAACGGAACAAATTATCTTTGTTGGAGTTATATAAAATCGTGCCGCCTTCTCCAATAATACTGTCTACCGTATCAGGCGTTAACGGAATGATTTGGTCGCCGCCGAGAAAAAGTCCGCGGTACCCATTTTTAATACCGACAACCTCCAGCCCATATTGATAAACCGCTGTGTTCACTGCTGCACGAATCACCGCATTGAGCCCCGGACAATCGCCGCCGCCCGTCATAATACCTATTTTTTTGATTTCCCGTTCCATATATGCGCCCTCCTAAAATATGTCTTTGGTACTACCATCCCTCGAATTTATTTTTTTATACACACTACATATATAGCATTTATTACAACGCGTATATTGTATCATACTCCATGATTGAATGCAAGCATTTTTTACGCGGCAAACACAATCAAATCGATCGTTTGACAAATTTTCCTTGATTTTTCAGATTCATTCCTTTATAATTAGACGAAAAGGAGGGGATGATATGATTAACGAACCAGTGATATATGATAAAGCTCCAGCAGAACTTCATATCAATTCCAATTTTCGGAAAGTAGCGCAAAATGCGTCCTATGGCTGTCGCCGCACTAAAAGCGCCGGATATTATGATGAAACGGCAGATAAAACCTTTTACTGCTGGAACGGCGAAGGCATGGACGTTTGGGTTGGAGAGTTCGACCATAAAACAGGACAGTTTGGCGAAAATCATTTAGTTGTTGTTAATAATATGAAAACAACGTGGGATTACCATAACTACCCTGTCATGGTACAGGCACCGGATGGTAGTCCACTAATTTTTTACTGTCGCCATGGAAAAGAACTATATCAATTAACAGGCAAACCACATTCTGTCTCAGATGGCTTTGAACTAAAAACTATCAGTACAGATTTGACCTGCTATCCCTATGCAGTTACCACGCAGGAGGATATTTATGTGTTCTATTCCCGTAACGATGATTTATCTCATCCCTACCGTTCGCTAAAATATATGAAATCCGGCGATGGTGGAAAAACGTGGGAAGAGGCTGTAGCAGTGGTGGACAGTCAAAAAGCGGACCCGCAATGTTTTGATGAAGTTTATATGTGTGATGCCTGCTATTTGGAAAACAGCGGCACCTATCCCCGCCGCATTCAATTCACCTGGTCCATGTGGGGTGGTCCGAACGGTCATGCACGACAGGGGCAGGGTGCATATCTTGCGTATCTGTCTTTGGAAGACCTCAAAGTCTACTCACCAGCAGGAAAATGCATGACAGAACTGCTCTGCTACCATGACATGGTAGAGCATTGCCAGGTGTCATTCGTTCCGGCAACAGAGGAAGTCCGCCACAGCGTACAGCTTATCGCATCAGGCGCACTGCCGGAAACAGGCGCCCCCATTGCATTAATTGGCGGGCATGATGAAACCGGTGCAGCACAAATCACCTGCCACAGATTCAATGGTGTGACATGGGATGTGACCATAATCGAAAAAGGCGTTTCATCTTTGCATGATTTTACTTGCAACAGAGAGTCGCAAGACTTTACCATCGCCTATTTTGTCGGTCCCTACGCGGTAACGCGCCGCTATGACGGCGGAAAATGGACGGTAGATGCTATGGCGGAAATCCCATTTGAAGAAAAAACAGATGCTGTTACCTATATTAATTTTATACAAAGACACGGAAAAGGTGTTATTGGGTTTCTTGCCACCGTAGAACTGGCACAGCGTAATACGAATTACGAAGGCATTTGGCCTGTATACCTCTGGATTCAGGAGCCATAATATAAAATAGCGGAGTTTGATTCTGAAAACGAGGTGATACTATGCAGGAAATCA
>CATIYX010000150.1 GCA_949739095.1 uncultured Clostridia bacterium
CGTTGTAAAATAATTCTGTGTTGTATAGGATAAAATATCGCTGATTTCCTGCATGGAATAGCCCTGCCGTATTAAATTTTCCGACTCCGCGATTTTTAGCCGATTAAAATAACGAATCACGCCTTCTCCTGCATATTGATGAAATACTTTTTTTAAATTGCTCACGCTGGTGTGGCAATGCGCCGCAATTTCTTCCACACTCAATCGCTGTGTCACCTGCGCTTTTAAGTATTCCGCCGCACTGCGGTATAATTTTGCGCCAGCAGCAAAGCTGCGCTGTGGTTTTTGCCGTCTGGCACGCACAAAAAATTGCAAGAACAATTCTAAATACAATCGCATCATTTGCAGGGCACGTTGGTCTGGTTCTCCTGCGCGCCGATAATATCCCTCATAAATTTTTTCTGCTTCCTGCGCGGTCGCTTCCAGCAACATACGTTGTTGCCACGGCACTTCAAAAATCCCTCTCTCCAGCAATCCCATATCCATCCCAGTTGCCTCAAACGCTGTGACAATTAGTCGCGGTGCTGTTCCCGCAGCCGACCAAAGACGGTGAAACTCCATAGGTTTGTGAAAAATGACTTGGTGCGTCCCCAGCTCTAACACACGTTCTCCTGCCGTGACGCCAATTCTGCCTTCTGCCACATAAACCAATTCCCAAAACGGGTGCATTTCTCCATCAAAAAAATATTCCGGCGGATATGTTTGCTGAAAACAAGATACGAATGTCTCTACACTCAAATTAGACTCTATCCGCAACCGTTCATAATTCTTCATTTTTTCACCCCATTTTGTTAGTAGCTAATTTTATAAATATTATGGCTAATTTTGCATTGTTTTTTATTATTGACCATGATATTATCAGTATATCAAATTTGTGGCACATTGTAAAGTGCAAAGAAAGGTGAGGTTTTATGAAACCAATTACAGCGGTCATCATAGGCGCAGGCGGACGCGGACGTATCTATGCAAACTATGCGCTTAACTATCCGCAGGATTTAAAAATTGTAGGTATTGCGGAACCTAGTGAACAGCGGCGCGAGACCATGCGCAAAGAACATGATATTCCATCTGAACATTGTTTCAACAGCTACGAAGAACTGTTTGCACATCCTAAATTTGCTGATGCGGCATTTATCTGCACACAGGACAAAATGCATATTGTTCCTTCTCTCAAAGCGATGGAACTTGGTTACCATTTGCTTTTGGAAAAACCGGTTTCCCCCTCAGCAAAAGAATGTTTTGAACTGGCAGATGCAGCAAAAAAATATGATCGCCATGTATTGGTTTGCCATGTGCTCCGTTACACGGCATTATTCAAAAAAATCAAAACGTTGCTGGATGATGGTGCAATTGGTGACGTTGTTTCCATGCTGCACTGTGAAAATGTCGGACATATCCACCAAGCACATAGCTTTGTACGCGGAAATTGGCGTAATACCGAAGAGAGTAGTCCTATGATTTTAGCAAAATGTTGCCATGATATGGATTTACTCTACTGGCTGATAGGAAGCCACTGCAAAAGCATATCTTCCTTTGGCAGCCTGACTTATTTTAAAGAATCAAATGCACCGGAAGGCGCACCGGCACGCTGTTTGGACGGCTGTCCGCACAGCGATACCTGTCCCTATTATGCACCACATGTATATATTAACGGTCCGTATCCTTGGATGTGTGATGCAGCATGTAGCAGTGTATGCAGCAATCCCACGCCGGAGCAAGTCATCGAAATTTTAAAAACCAGCCCATATGGACGCTGCGTATTCCGCTGCGACAATGACGTTGTGGACCATCAAGTTGCTAATCTCAGTTTCGAGAATGGTGCAACCGTGACCTTCAGCATGTGTGCATTTACCGCACGTATTGACCGCACACTGAAAATCATGGGAACCAAAGGGGAACTGCGTGCTATTATGTCAGACAGCTTAAGCGGTGAAGATACCATTGAAATCCGCGATTTTGAGACGGATTCCAGCACGTTTTATCATCCAAAAGCTCTGGGAAGCGGTCATGGCGGCGGCGACACTGGAATTATGCTTGATTTTGTACGCTTGCTGCGCGGCGAAAAAACCTCCACCTCCTTGACAGATATTTCTGTCTCTGCCGAAAGCCATGCGCTTGCATTCGCAGCAGAAGCTTCTCGTCTTAGCGGCAAAACGATTGATATGGATGCATGGCGCGCTTCATTATAAACACCAATAACATAAATAAAAGCAGCGCGGTACCCAAAATGCCGCGCTGCTTTTCTATTTTAATCACTGCAAATGATTCTCATCCTATGAGCTCTCCTTCTCGTTTTACGGAATGATTATGGTTATCCTATACGGCTGCTTGCCTCTTTTCTAGAAGGAAACATGTGCACTATTACGAAATAATACCTCTAAATATATTTATCGTTTTTAGACAATACTATCCCCAGGCAATGCATATTTTTCCGTTTTTTACATATACTGAACTATGGCCAAAACAGTGACATAAATTGTTACTCAAAAAGATTTTTAGCAAAACCTATTGACAAACATCAGTTTTTATGGTAAGATTATTCTTGTTGAAAGGCATATACGCCGGAGTGGCGGAACTGGCAGACGCCCAGGACTTAAAATCCTGTGGGAGGAAACTCCCGTACCGGTTCGATTCCGGTTTCCGGCACCAATATATCGCGGGATAGA
>CATIYX010000151.1 GCA_949739095.1 uncultured Clostridia bacterium
GAAATGGCAAAAGGCCTGTTCCCGCCGGCATTGCGGCAGTAATTGCTGTAATAGATTTATCCTGTTTTGCCAGCCGAATCATGGTATCACCAAACACAGCTGAATAACTTTTTCCGGAAGCAGAACAAAATTCTCCGCTTGCAGGGTCAAATTTGGGTACGCCATGAAATTTCCCAGGATTTTTCTGTGCTGGCAGATAACCTTTTCCCTTCAACGTTTTCACATGCAGCACAATTTGGTCATCTACCTCTTTTAACTTTGTGAAAATCTGAATCAACAGTTTTAAATTGTGTCCATCTACCGGACCGATATAGTTAAAACCAAACATCTCAAAAGGCGCGGCATGTAATAGTGTGTATTTTAAAGTATTTTTTGCATTGCGTATCACGCGGTGCAAAGATTTTCCTTTTTTAGTACCTACTAAACGGTTAGAAATTTTTGTTTTCAGCCGCGTATAGGTAGAAGCTGTTCGCAAGCGGTTTAAATGCGCCGCTACACCGCCGACGTTTTCAGAAATAGACATTTCATTATCATTTAAAATGACAAGCATAGGAATGTTTTCATGCCCACAATGATTCAATGCTTCAAACGCCATACCACCTGTCATAGAACCATCGCCAATTACCGCAGCAATATGACTTTTTTTTCCGCCTTGCAGCTGCTGTGCTTTTGCATACCCCACTGCCGCCGAAATAGAAGTGCTGCTATGTCCTGTGTTAAAAGCGTCATAGACGCTTTCGGATGTTTTTGGAAACCCTGATATGCCTCCGCTTTGCCGCAGTGTTGTAAACTGTTGCCATCGTCCTGTTAAAATTTTATGAACATATGCCTGATGTCCTACATCCCAAATGACCTTATCTTCTGGCATATCATAGACATAGTGCAACGCCAGTGTCAATTCCACAATTCCTAAATTGGAAGCAAGATGTCCTCCGGTCTGTGCAACATTTCGAATCAAAAATTCCCGAATTTCCGCCGCCAATTGCGTCAACTGGTCAATATTCAATTGTTTGATATCTTTGGGTGAATGAATTGTCTCCAGCATATATCCGCCTCTTTATCATGTAATACCAAGGACAACTACTTTTGTTCTTGATAAAAATTTTAATTCAGTTCTATAAGTTCTGTCTCATCAACCGCTTTTTGGATCAGTGCGTCCATATCCAGTTTGGACTCCGAAAGCTGTATTTTTTCCAGTTTCGGTTTGGTTTCAGGATGTTTGGGCACAAAAATTGTGCAGCAGTCCTCATATGGTAGAATTGATGTTTCATATGTGTTAATTTTTCTGGCATATTGAATGATTTCCTCTTTGTCCAATCCAATGAGCGGTCGTAGCACAGGCAAATCCGCTACTTCATTTGTCACTACAAGACTGTGCAGTGTTTGACTTGCCACTTGTCCCAAACTCTCGCCCGTAATGAGCGCCAAACTTCCCGATTTTGCACAGATTTTCTGTGCAATACGGCTCATAGCACGACGAATTAGAATCGTAATTTGGTCGCCCGGACATTTTTCCACCATTGCAAGCTGTAATTCTGTAAATGGCACAATATGAAGCTTTATCGCTCCTGTATACTGCGTTAAAATTTTTGCGAGGTCAATGACCTTTTCTTTCGCACGCTCTGAGGTATAAGGATAACTGAAAAAGTGAATCGCCTCCAGTTCCATACCTCGTTTTGCCATCATCCAGCCTGCCACCGGAGAATCAATGCCACCGGATAACAGCAACATTCCCTTCCCGCTAGTCCCTGTCGGAATGCCGCCGGAACCACGATATTCACGGCTATAGACATAAGCTGCATCCTGCCGCACTTCCACATGAACCACTGCGTCAGGATGGTGCAAATCCACCTTCAAATGCGGATATACAGACAGCAAGCTTCCGCCTGCTTCCATGCATATTTCCGGCGATTTGAGTTCAAATTTTTTATCAGCGCGTTTGGCATCGACTTTAAACGTTTTTGCGTCCTGCAATTCCGTGCATCGTTCAACCATAGTTTGTACAATGCTTTTCATATTTTTTTCGGCACGCCATGCGGGAGATAGCTTAATAATACCAAAGACTTTTTGAATCGGTTCAATCACCTTTTCAAGGTCTGCATTTTCATCCGCGCCCTCCACAAACATGGTCGCCTGTTCTTTCCAAACGTGAAAATTTCCGAATTTTGCAATAGCACCCTTGATGTTTTTGACCAGACGGTCCTCAAATTTTGCACGGTTATTTCCTTTCAGAATCAACTCGCCGCATTTTATCAGAATAATATCTGCCATATCTGTTGTTCAAGCCTTCCTGCCTACAAATTTTCTACAACAGCTCGCTTACCCGTAGGCTGATAAGCAAATGAAAAAACGTATTGCTATTTATCTGGCTTTTGCCGCAAATTTTCGCAATAATGGTACCTCGCGCCGCAAAATCTCCAGACAAGTTTGAATCTCCTTCGGTGTGTTAAAACGTGAAAAACTGAACCGAATAGCGCCTTCGATTTCTGCGCGGTTGCATCCCATAGCTAGCAGCGTCGGCGAAGGAGCCGGATGATTGGAGGAACATGCTGAACCGGAGGAGACCATAATACCATGTGATTCCAGCGTATGAAGCAGCACTTCGGCGCGCAGCCCCGGAAAGGAAATATTCAGCACATAAGGCGAAGTATCTGTTCCATGCACTGTCACATTATCAATCGTTTGTACAATACCGTCTTGCAACATTTGTTTTAACTCTAATATATAACTGCTATCTGCATTTACCGCAAGCTCTGCCGCTATACCTAATGCACAAATGCCCGGTGTGTTTTCTGTACCGGAACGCATATTTTTTTCCTGACCGCCGCCATATATGAATGGTGCAATATCATTCGCATCTTTTATATATAACGCACCGATTCCTTTGGGTGCATGAATTTTATGTCCGCTTAACGTTGCCATATCAATATCAGGGCTCAGTTTTACCGAAAGTTTCCCAAAACTTTGTACCATATCTGTATGAAAAAGGGCACGGGAATGCTGTTTCACCAAATGCGCAATGGCATTGATATCTTGAATGACGCCGGTTTCATTGTTGACATGCATAATACTAACCAACGAAACTTTATCATTTAGCAGTGTACGCAATTGTTCTAAATCTATTTTCCCTGCTCCATCTACATCTAATTGTATCACCTGAAACCCATTTTGTTCTGCAGCTTTGACAGTCCGCATCACACTGGGATGTTCCGTTTTAGAGGTAATCACTACGTTTCCGCGCGCGCGGTTTCGCGATAATGCGCCTCTAATTGCCATGTTGTTTCCCTCGCTACCGCCCGAAGTAAAATAGATATATTCTGGTCGCACCTGCCATATAGTGGCAATCTTTTCCCGTGCAGCTTTTACCTGTTTTTCCGCATCCAGTCCGGCACGGTGCAGCGAAGATGGATTTCCATAACAAGTTTGCATTAGTTCTGCTGCTTTTTCCGCCGCCTCGGGGCATACCATAGTCGTTGCAGCGTTGTCTAGATAGATATACATGCTCCTCATTCCTCAATAAAGTAAGATTCGTCCGTAAATTGTTCAAATAGCCACCCGCTACAAAGGTCTTTCCAGCTTTCTGTCCCAAAGATACCGTCTGCCAGCCCAATACCATGACCGCCCTTGGGGAAAATATGCAGCGCATACGGCACCTTATGAGCGGATAACGCCTGTGCAAAGCACAAGGAGTTTTGTACAGGAACACTTTCATCATCTGCACAATGCCAAATAAAACAAGGCGGCGTATCAGCGGTTACCTGCTGTGTTAAATCTTGTTTTTGCAGCATATCTTCTGTAGGATTTCTGCCCAGCAAAGAACGCTGCGACACGCGGTGATGATATTCGCCGTCCATAAATATAACAGGATAACATAAGATACAGGCGTCCGGACGACTGGAATATCTGTCCACTTCATCATGAAACGGCGCTTCTTCCTCCATCAATGCGCACGTCCCTGCCAGATGACCGCCGGCAGAGAATCCAAGTATCGCAATTTTATCTGCTGCAATACCATATTCTTCCGCATGACAGCGCAAAAAACGAATTGCCCGCTGCGCGTCTAAAAGTCCTGCTGGATACCGGTATGGACTAACGCGGTAATTGAGTACCGCTGCATGAAATCCGCATTCATTGAAAAATTCCGCAACCACACCTGCCTCATGTGGCGCACGGTTCATATATGCTCCGCCGGCACAAACCAAAACGCACGCAGTATTCTTTGTATCTTCCAAAAAATACGGTGTGATAGTTGGTATCGGCTGGTCAATGGTTTCATCATAAAGCGGAGGTATTTGTTCTCCGTAAATTTTTATTTTTTCCATGACTTATGTTTCCTTTCCCTGTTTTAATTTGACACAGGTATCCCCCAGCAATGCGCCAAGTTCTTGCAGAAATGCCTCTGATGGCTCTATTGGTGTGTTGGCAACCAGCGTCTTTTGTTTGTCTTCAAAATACATATAAAGTCTGTCTTCTCCCGGATATCTTGCAGCGATTTCTTTTATACGGTCTAGCAGATATTCCTTGCCGATTTCCAGTTTGATATAGACTCTTGCCGCCTGTGCCTGTTTTTCCTTTAGCACCTGCATTGCATCTAATAACGAGATATTGGACGCGACAATTTTACTCTGCATACCTCCCTGTGCATCTTCTTGAATATCCAGCCGACCGGTGATATAAACAGCCGTTTCTTCTTTTAACAAATATTTTAATCCTGCAAATACACCTCCAAACACAACAACTTCCAAGCTGCCAAACTGATCTGATAGCTGCAAAAATGCCATCTGGTCGCCACGTTTTGTTGTCTTGACATTGATATGCTCCACAATACCGCATACGGAAATCTCCATGCCCTCCCGTACACCTGCCAGTTTTAAGTCCTCTTGCTTTTCAAACTGTAAGTCACCGATTGTAAAATAGTCCAGCGTTTCCAGCAGCTGTGTATAATCTTCCAATGGATGACCGGAAATATAAATTCCCATCATCTCTTTTTCAAATGCCAACATTTGCCGTTTTGACAGTTCTGGTACATCGCCGCGCAAATAATCCTCAATGCCGTTCGTATCTTCCTCCAGTTCACCGAAAAGCGATAACTGACCTTCTACATTTTTTTTAGCGCTGGAGGTAATGTCATCGAGCATTGCTTCATAAACCTCTAAAAGCTCTGCGCGTTTGTTGCCGAAGCAGTCCATTGCGCCGCTCTTAATTAGGCATTCTACTCCTTTTTTGTTGATGACGCGTGATTTCAAGCGGCTGCAAAAATCATATAAATCCGTATATTTTCCATTTTCACTGCGTTCGTCAATGATTGCCTGAACAAAGTTTGTACCAACGTGTTTCACGCCTTCCAGTCCGAAACGAATATCACCCTGGTCTACGCGGAAACCATTATAACTGCGGTTCACATCCGGCGGAAGAAGCTGTATTCCCATGCGTTTACTATCCACAATATATTGCGATATTTTGGTGCTGTCTGATAATACGCAGGAAAGCAACGCCGCCATAAATTCAGACGGATAGAGTGTTTTTAAATATGCTGTTTGATATGCAATGATGGCATATGCCGCTGCATGAGACTTATTAAACGCATAATTCGCAAAATCCATCATTTCATCAAAGATAGAATTTGCCACATCCTCCGGCACACCACGGCGTACTGCGCCCTCTACTAAAGTATTTCCGTCTTCATCCTGTTGTCCATGAATGAAATATTCTCGTTCTTTTTGCATGACTTCAAATTTCTTTTTACTCATAGCGCGGCGCACAACATCCGCACGTCCAAAGGAATAGCCCGCAAGTTCACGTACAATCTGCATGACTTGCTCCTGATATACCATACAGCCATAGCTGACATCCAAAATTGGTTTCAGCAGTGGATGTTTATATTTTACTTTTTCAGGATGGGTTTTATTGTAGATATAAGTTGGAATCTGGTCCATCGGTCCAGGTCGGAACAGAGAAATTCCTGCAATCAAATCCTCCAAACACTGTGGTTGAAGGTCAATAATGAATTGCTTCATGCCTCGGGATTCCAATTGGAATACGCCATCCGTATTGCCTGTGGATAGCATGTCATATACTTCTTTGATATTATAATCGATTTTACTCAAATCAATATCCAGACCTTTTGACTGTTTGATAAACTCTAGTGCATAGCGAATGATGGTCAAATTGCGCAGTCCTAAAAAATCCATCTTCAGCAAACCCATTTCCTGTACGGTATCCATATCAAACTGTGTTGTTACCACATCGCCATTAAGCGACAGCGGCAGATAGTCCGTGACAGGCTGTCCGCAAATCACTACACCTGCCGCATGTGTACCACTGTGGCGCGGCATTCCTTCCAGTGCTCTGGCAACATCTACAGCGTTTTTGATTTCTGGGTCATTTTCATACATTCCACGCAGTTCTGCACTTCCCTGCATCGCCTTATCTATCGTCATTTTGAGTTCCTGCGGAACCAGTTTTGCTAAACGGTCCGCCGTTGAATAAGGAATATCAAAAACACGCGCCGCATCACGCAGCACCAGTTTCGCACCAAAAGTACCAAAAGTAATAATCTGTGAAACATTGTCCTTACCATATTTGGAAATGACATAATCAATCACTTCCTGACGACGTTCAATACAAAAATCAATATCAATATCCGGCATACTGACGCGCTCCGGATTGAGAAAACGTTCAAACAAAAGTCCATATTTGATAGGATCAATATCTGTAATCTTCAACGCATAGGAAACAATGCTTCCTGCAGCCGAACCGCGTCCGGGTCCTACCATGATACCGTGGTCTTTTGCATATTTGATAAAATCCCATACAATTAGAAAATAATCGGTATATCCCATGTTATGAATGGTATTCAATTCATAATTCAGTCGTTCCGTCAATTCTGTATCAACATTTTCGCCAAAACGGTCTTGTAAGCCGGAATAGCATAGCTCCTGTAAATAGACAAATGCATCTTTTCCTTCTGGTACATCAAATTTAGGCAGATGAAATTTCCCAAATTCAATTTCTACATTACACCGATCAGCAATTTTTACTGTATTTTCCAGTAATTCCGGAAACTGTGGAAACAACGCCGCCATTTCATCAGCGTTTTTTAGATAAAATTCTTCTGTGGCAAACCGCATACGGTCTGTATCTGCAAACTTCTTTCCGGTTTGGATACAAAGAAGCGCATCCTGGACACGCGCGTCCTGCTTCTCTATGTAGTGAATATCATTTGTCACAACCATGGGAATATTCATATCTCGCGCCAATTTTATCAGTTTCGGCGCCACTTCCCGCTGCTCAGCAATACCGTGATCCTGAAGTTCAATGAAAAAATTATTTTCACCAAAGATATCCAAAAAACGTTGTGCACTGCGGTAAGCTGCTTCATCATCATGCGCCAAAAAATTTTGCGGAATTTCGCCCGCAAGACAGGCAGAAAGCGCAATAATTCCTTCGCTATATTGCTGCAACACTTCCATGTCGACACGCGGTTTATAGTAAAATCCCTCTGTATATCCAATGGACACAATTTTGATTAAATTATGCCATCCGGTATCATTTTCCGCCAGTAATACCAGATGGTTATATTCGCTGTCCTGCCGTCCTTCTTTGTCAAAACGGCTGCGTGGCGCTGTATAGACCTCACAGCCAATGATTGGTTTTAGTCCTGCTTCTTTTGCCGCTTTATAAAATTCCACCACCCCAAACATGCAACCATGGTCTGTGATGGCAAGCGAATGCATGCCAAGTTCCTTTGCCTTATCAATCAATTTTTCAACGCGGCATGCACCGTCCAGCAAACTATATTCCGTATGAGTGTGTAAATGTACAAAATCACGCATGGTATTTTACCTCAACTTGTCCGCAATATCAATCAATTTTCTCATTCTGTGGTTTACGCCTGATTTACCAATTGCCGGCGTAAGAAGTTGTCCGAGTTCCAGCATGGAGATATCAGGATTTTGCAGCCGCAACCGTGCAATTTCTTCCAAAGGCGGATCCAATGACTCCAGTCCGCGTTGCTGTTCAATAGTCCGAATTGCCTCTACCTGCCGGATGGACGCATCTACTACTTTCGTAATGTTTGCGCTTTCAAAATTGGTGACACGATTCGCCTGATTTTTAATTTCTTTGTAGATTTTCGTGTTATAAATATCAAGCACGCAGCTATATGCTCCCATCATAGTCAGCAAATCACAAATGGTTTCACTGTCTTTTAAATAAGTGACATATTTACTTTGCCGTGTGACATTTTTTGCATGAATGTCAAATGTCTCCAGAATTTGTTTCATATCTTCACTGATTAAATAATGCGTGGTTACAAATTCAAAATGATACCGTTTTTCAGGGTCTGCAATAGAACCACCGCCCAAAAATGCGCCACGCACAAATGCTTTCCGGCAGCATTTTTGACTGGTAATATCGGGTGAAACATGAAATGCAATTCCGTCTGCATCCGTCAGCCCCACATTTTGCAAAAGCTGCCGGATATCTGCTACTTTAATCTTGTATATCGTATGCCTCGTACTGTATTGTTTTTTTTCAATAGAGGCAATATTACCGAATAATTTGTGAATTAAATTATAACACCGCATTGCAACATCAGCATTTTCAAACACAATTTGTAAAACAACACCATTACTGCTTTCCTTAAAGACGGCGGAATATGCCAAAATGCCGGCAAGCTCTGCATAGTTACAGCAACCTTTTCTGTGCACAGATTTTTTGATGATTTCTTCCTTTACCTTAGCTGTGAAAGACACCCTGCATACTCCTTTCGTCTCAATGTTTCATCTGCTGTTTGACAAAATCTCTTCTGCCGGATTATTTTTGGTAATCGCGATGTTGTAGCACAACTTTATGTCCCATTTTTTTGATAAAAGCATAAATATCGTTTGCAATTGCAACGCTGCGATGCTTTCCTCCGGTACAGCCAATAGCTATTACAAGCTGACTTTTTCCCTCTTCAATGTAGTATGGAATCAAAAATTCAATCATATTATCCAATTGTTTCAAAAACTGATCTGTTTGCTTATAGGAAAAAACATAGTCACGTACTTCTTTATCTTCGCCTGTTTTCGGTCTGAGTTCCGGTACATAATAAGGATTAGGCAGAAAACGAACATCAAACACCAAATCACTGTCAATTGGAATACCATATTTGAATCCAAACGATACAACATTAATGATAATACCTTTATATTCTGTCTGATTTAATGCAATTTTTTTGATTTCATCTTTTAAATCGGATGGTCGTAGCTTTGTTGTATCAATGATATATTTTGCGCGAGTTCTCACCTCAGAGAGTAAATTACGTTCCGTTGCAATCCCTTCCAAAACGGTTCCTTGCGGCGCCAATGGATGGTTCCGACGCGTTTCTTTATAACGCGCTACAAGTTTGTTATCTGCAGCATCAAGAAAAATAATTTCATATTTAAATCCTTTTTCTTGCAATTCATTCAAACTTTCAAACAGTTGGTTGAACAAATCGCCGCCGCGCAAATCACTCACCAATGCCACATTTTCAATTTTACCGGACGACTGTTTGCAAATATCCGCAAACATTGGAATAAGCGCAGGCGGCATATTATCCACACAATAATAGCCAATATCTTCCATTGCTTTCACCGCACTACTTTTCCCTGCGCCGGAAAGTCCTGTAATAATAAAAAATTTCATGGTTCTCACACCTTAATTTATAGAATTTTGTCTTCTGCCTATCATCCGGATTTCTTCCTGTAGTTCCACACCACTGTGTTCTTTTACTTTTGCCTTTACTGCAGCGATGAGTTCCATAACATCCCGCGCTGTAGCACCACCGCAATTAACAATAAAACCGCTATGTTTTTCTGAAACAGCAGCGCCGCCAATTTGAAATCCTTTTAGCCCTGCCTGTTCAATCAATGCACCAGCATAATGCCCTTCCGGACGTTTAAACACGCTTCCGGCACTAGGCATATCAAGCGGCTGTTTTTCTTTGCGCCGACACGCTAAGTCCTTCATGGTGGCGGAAATTTGTGTCACAGCATCTTTGCGTAGTTTCATAGTAGCATTTAAAATTGTATAAGCATCCTTCTGAAACACACTGCTCCTATATCCAAAATGACATTCCGATCCAGATATTTCCTTCACCTCACGATTGTGGTAAACTGTGACAGAAGTAATAATATCTTTCATTTCTCCGCCATATGCGCCGGCATTCATAAAAACCGCACCGCCAAAAGAGCCGGGGATTCCCGCAGCAAATTCCAGACCTGTAAGTTCATGCTCCAGTGCAGTATTTGCTACGCGGGAGAGCATGGCACCTGCCTGTGCCCGCAGCACATCTCCTTCTACTGAGATATCATCCCATCCATGTGTCGATATGACTGCACCATCTATACCATAATCCGATACCAGCAAATTCGATCCATTTCCAACTACTTGATATGGAATTTGCTCTTTTGAGAGCAACCGCACCACTTCAGGAAAATTTTTTAAATCGGGTGTGATATAAATATCTGCGTTGCCGCCAATTTTAAACGTTGTGTGTAATTTCATCGGTTCGCTGAGCCGTACATTTTCTTCTCCGGCAATTTTTCTGAGTGTAGCAACAACCTGATCTGTTAATTTCATGGATGCCCTCCCAACCTTATTTCCCTAAAAATGCAGCACCAATCAGCCCTGCATCATTTCCGAGTCTGGCAATTTTCAATTCTGTCATCTTTTTTCCCTGCGTGAAAGTTTCACGCACACAATAATCTATAATAGGATTCAGCAAATAATCTCCCTCTTTAGAGATAGCGCCGCCAATCACAATCATATCCGGCTGCAAAATATTAATTAAATTCGCAATTCCGCGACTAACATTGTTAATATAATTTGTAACAACCTGTTGTGCCGCACGATCTCCTTTTTTGGCAGCATCAAAAGCGGTTTTCCCGCCGACATTCTCTAGATTTCCACCAACCATTTCATACATCAGAGAAGTGTTATCCTCCGCCAAACTTTCTTTTGTTTGACGAATCAACGCAGATACAGACGCATATGTCTCCCAACATCCATACCGCCCACAATTACACTGACGTCCGTCGGCATGGGTTACCATGTGTCCCACTTCCGCTGCAACACCGTTGGTTCCTGTAAATAATTTTCCATTCATCACAATACCGCCGCCAACACCGGTTCCCAGTGTCACTGCCATAAAACATTCCATCTCTTTGTCCTGCGCATAATATTCTGCCAGCGCCGCAACATTTGCATCATTACCTAAATAGGTAGGTTTCCCTGTATATTTTGCAATTTCCTCACAAACATGTACATTTTCAAAATTGATATTTTCAGCACGAACCAAAATACCATTTTCTGCATCTACACTGCCGGGACTGCCCACACCCACACTCTTAATATCATCTAATGAAAGTCCTGCACCTTTTACAGTATCCAACGCCAAATCCGCCATGTCTTTTAAAATTTCACTTGCTGGACGGCGTGCACCCGTCGGGCGTGCATCTTTATATAAAATCTTTCCATTTTCGTCTACTACGCCTGCTTTGATATTTGTTCCACCTAAATCAATTCCAATATACATATTTCCCCATCTCCTTTTATTTTCTTCTGTTTTCCATATATTTTAATAACCGGTTGAAATCACTGTTGATAATGAGTTCAGAAGGAAATTTCACTTCGGACAACATTTGCAGAGCCTCGTTCAATGCAGCAACACGCCATGGTGTATGCGCGTCAGAATCCACTGAAATATAAGCACCATATTTTTTGCAAAGTTCAGCAATTGTTTTACAGTTTTCATAACTGCCTTCACGCACTTTGAAGGAGCCATTGTTAATTTCTACCACCGTTCCACTGTGTGCAGCTTCACGAATCACGTATTCGTAATCATATTTATAACGCGGATCGCCGCTATGTCCCATCATATCAATATGCGGATTCTCTATCACCTGGAGCCATGCATTTGTACATTCTTCTTCTGTCATATTGAGTCCTGCAACCGGTGGATGAAAGCTTGCAACAACCCATTCCATCCGTTCTTTTCTCACATCCTCTAGGTCTGTTTCCCCAGTAGCATTTAAAATATTCACTTCTATTCCGCGAAAAACGCGTATGCCAGCAATTTCACGCGGCAACGTTGTCATATTGTCAAAATGCCATGGATGAGGCGCATCTTCCATTCTGGGCCCATGATCTGTAATGGCAATGGCGCAAAGTCCTGCATCTCGCGCTGCTTCCGCCATTTCTTTTACTGTACCATATGCATGGGAACTGGCAATCGTATGCATATGCATGTCTGCTATGATTGGATACTCCATGTTCTTTTTCCTCCGTAGTGATTAAGCATCGGTATACTGGATTGTCATCTTTTGTAAACACAAAAGCAGGTTTCATGCTCTGCACAAGCCTGAATATGCTTCACGAAAAGTTTGTATCTGAAAAATCCATACACTTCGTTGATTTACAAAAGTAAAATTCACTTTGAAAATATTGATGCAAACCATCAACACCTAATTGCTGTTCTTTTCTAAATTTTCTGTCAAACGGTCATGCAACTCCTGCGCTGCATTGAATCCCATTCGCTTTTGTCTGTTATTCATAGCGGCAACCTCAATAATAACTGCTAAATTTCGGCCTTGTCGTACAGGAACAGTTAGCGATGGGATTTTTACGCCTAATATATCTGTATATGTTGTTTCCATACCCAAACGGTCGTATTCTTGCCCTTCTTTCCAATGCTCTAAATGTACCACTAAATCAATCTTTTCAGTATCTTTAACAGCACCCATACCAAAAATATTTTTCACGTTAATGATACCAATGCCACGCAGTTCAATGAAATGACGGATAATATCGGGAGAGCTGCCAACCAAAGAAGAATTAGAGACCTTTTTGATTTCGACCGCATCGTCCGCTACAAGTCGATGCCCACGTTTGAGCAACTCAATTGCCGTCTCACTTTTCCCAACACCACTGTCGCCCAAAATAAGCAACCCTTCACCATATACTTCCACTAAAACGCCGTGACGTGTCACACGCGGCGCCAACCACACACTCAAATTCCGAATCAGTTCACTCATGAAACGACTCGTCACTTCATCTGTTTGTAGCAGCGGCACCTGATACTTTTTGGCTGCTTCTACCATCTCAGGAAACGGCTCCATTGTTCTTGTGATAACTGCCGCCGGAATACCTTTTGAAAAGAGCACTTCCATACTCTGCGCACGCTGCGAAGAAGTCATTTTTTCTAGATACGTCATTTCAACTTTACCGATAATTTCAATCCGCTCAGGATCAAAATAATGAAAAAATCCAATAATCTGCAGACCGGGACGATTCACATTCGCAGAAACGATTTCCACATCATTCATAGCCTCTTCAAAATAAAGTTTTTTGAGTTGCAGTGCTTCTATAATGGTACTAAGCTTTACCGAAAACCGATTTTCCATTCTTGATTGCCTCCTTTTTCAGTTGTATTTTAAGCATAGATGGAACGCTTCAAGGCCTATGCCTTGAAGCCGCCTTTTGCACCCTTTGCACCACCCTGCATTTCCAAGATATTGCTGTCATAAGTAAAGGTAATTGCTTCTTTATCCCGATTTTTTTTCAGCGCCAGCGCAATAAGTTCATCCATCTCCTGACGGAAGCTCATACCAATTTCTTCCCAAAGATAAAACGACAAAGAGCCAGGAATGGTATTGATTTCATTGACATAAATTTCACCCGTATCGCCGTCAATCATACAATCAATGCGCGATACGCCACTGCAACATAGTGCCTGAAATGTTTGCTGTACATAAGTTTCAATTTTTGTGCGTTGTTCATCAGAAATATCTGCTGGCACCTGACGGGATGCACTGCTCATTCCTTTGTTACCGCTGCCTTTTGCACCACGACCATATTTATCCGCATAGGATAGAATTTCATCGCTGCCCATTGGTCGTTCACAAACAGAAACTTTGGTATCATAACTGTCGCCAATGACAGAACAGTTAATTTCAATCAAGTTTTCAATTGCCTTTTCTACCAAAACACGCGCAGCAAAACTGGACGCCAAATCCACCGCTTCTTCCAGCGCAGCGCGGTCACTTGCTTTTTTTATTCCTACGCTAGAGCCTAAGTTTGCAGGTTTCACAATAACAGGATAGCCAATGGTTTCGATTTGTTCTATGATGTCCTTCTTGGACAGCGCCCATTGTTTTGAGTAGAAAGAAACACAGTCCAGTACCGGAATTCCCCTTGCTTGAAGCACCTGTTTCATGAGTATTTTGTCCATACCAACTGCCGAAGCCAATACGCCGCAGCCCACATATGGTATGCCCAACATTTCCAGATATCCTTGTATAGTCCCATCTTCGCCGTTTGTCCCATGCATCACTGGTACTGCAACATCAATTGTTGTAATTACCGGACTGGAGAATTTGGGACGCGGATATTTTTCCAAAACGACCTTTTCTCCATCATTTACCAATATTACCTTGCTGGAACGCTCTAGTAGAGCATCAAGCTTTTTAAACGGCTCTACACTTCGCATTTCATCGCTGGAATAGAGCACACCTTTTTTGGATATATAAACCGGAATAATATTATATTTTTCCGGATCCATCGCCGCTATCGCTTGTTGTGCAGAGATAATAGACACTTCGTGTTCCACAGACCGTCCGCCAAAGAAAACAGCAACATTCATTTTCATAGTTATCTCTTCCCCTCTCAACTTTTCACATTCTTGATTTATGTTTCAAATAAATCCGGCAAATCATTTTCCAGCAGCACGACAGATGGCGCTGTTGCCAGTTCATGCATTTTTGCCAATGCTTCTTGCAAATTGTGCAAGACAAATAACCGTTCCACTGGAAACCCTGCCGCTTTCACGCCTTCCTGAATAGGAATCGTCTGTTTCTCGCCAACGAGCAAAATATAATCGCACTGTGCCGCTGCCTGCGTGCCAAATGCATAATTATATTCATATTGCTTATCGCCTAGTTCAATCATACCAGGCGTGATTAAAATACGTTGCACACCTTCAAATTTCCCAAGCACCTCCACTGCTGATTTTGCACCCTCTACATTGGAGTTAAAAGCATCATCAATAATTGTGATATTACCGCTACGCGGCTTCATTTCCAAGCGGTGCGGCACAGGCTGTAGTTTTTTCACACCAAATATAATGTTTTCTGGTTCCACACCAAGCAAGTCAGCAATGGCTACTGCACCGACAATATTTAAAATATTATGATTCCCCAACAAACGCGTTTCCAACCGAATGGACAGACCTTGTTTGGATTTAACAGTAAAAGCGGTTCCTGCATTTCCATATGCAATATCCTCTGCCCAATATTGTATGCCGGCTTCCCCCTTTTCTCCATAGGTTACAGCCGCAGAATACCGTTGATTTTCACGGATGAGCGGCGATGATAGATTTATGACCGCGTTTGCCTTATCTGGTAGACTCTCTGCCAGCTCATATTTGGTATTTACAATATTTTGGGTGGAGTGGAATGTCTCTAAATGTTGTGGTCCAATAGAAGTAATTAGCCCATACTGCGGATGCACTAAATCACAAATTTCTTTAATGTCGCCAACATATTTAGCACCCATTTCGCATACAAACACCTCATGAACCGGCTTTAATTGCATACGGATAGTCTTAATTACCCCCATGGTTGTATTATAGCTTTCCGGTGTCATCAGAACATTATATTTTTCTGCTAAAATTTTCGTTAAAATATATTTGGTACTGGTTTTTCCATAGCTGCCTGTAATGCCAACTACTTTTAAGTTCGGCATTGCTCCCATTTTTTTCTGTGCATCCTTAAAATACCAACGGTTAATCCCCAGTTCTATGGGACGGTTGAGCAGATTGACGAGTGCTACATAAAGACAGGCAAACAATGATAAAAGTGTAAGTACACCTGCCAAAAGTATGGTATCCGGCTGCCAAACCATAATAACAGCAATCATCACCATGCCAAGGATAGCCGCTGTTACTATCAGGCGTTTCACACGCGCAGTCACAACAAGCGGTTTTTTGCTGTAAGTGTTTTTAGGACGGGTTAGAAACAGAAGAAAATAAAAACATCCGAACAACATAAATGCATATTGTTTTAGGAAAAACCATCCGACAAAGAACACCACAATGGGAAAAATTTCTCTGATAAAAAGGATTCGTCCGGGGTTTTGGAAACACCATTTCAGATAATGTCCATTAAAATAGGAATTTTGCTGCAACATGTGAAAACCGCTTTTGAGTTTCCAGCCAAACCATAAAAAATAGAGCAAGACCGGAAGCAGCAATGAAAGTAGCTGTATCATTTCGGAACCTCCCACACATCATTTTCTAAAAATTTATTCACGACAGCACAAAACTGTCCATAATTATCTAGATAAGAATAGTGTCCTGCCTGTTCAAACACCACCAATCCAGCATCTGGAATGAGTTGTTCCATCTGTTTCGCATCAGACAGAGGCGTTGCATCATCAAGCGCCCCCCAAATCAACAGCGTTGACTGTTGCATCCCCGATAATAAATAGGTCAAATCTTCATTGACCACCCGTACCATAATCGTGCGCATAAGTGGGTCCGCATTTTTGTAATCGCTGGAACCAAATTTCTCTTTAATTGCATTTTCCAGATTAGAGGATAATTTCCCGGCGGCGCCAGCAACTTTTTTTGCTGCTTTATAAGTATATATCCGCGCATAATATCCTATGCCGCGCTTAGGCAAAATACCGGCACTGTCCACTAGAATGATTTTGTGAATTTCCATCATCTGTTTTCCGCTTAAAATAATGCTGAGCCGTCCGCCAAAAGAATGTCCAATCAAAATAGGGTTCTGAATCTCCACCTGCTGCGCAAACGCTTTCACAAACTCTGCATAAGAATAAACATCCCAATCCGCCGGTGGTTTTCCACTTTTCCCAAAACCAGGCAAGTCAATGCTACACGTTCTGAAATTCCGACGGCAAAGCTGAAAAATCGGCTCAACAGTATCCATGTTAGCACCCCAGCCATGTAAAATTAGCACATCCCGTCCTGTGCCTTCTATCTTATAGTGTACGTTGCATCCCATCAACTGCATTTCCAATCCCAACAGCCTCCTGTATCACACTTACCGAATCCATTTTCTATTATATTCTTCTATTATATAATAAAATTACCATATTGTCTAGAAGAAATACACACAAAAAAAGTAGACATATGTCCACTTTTTATGGAAGCGCCAAATAATATAGATACTCATGTACCAAAGGCGCTTGTCTCTCACAAATCAACTTGCGCTTTGGGGAGAAAAGGCGGAGCATAAAAACGGACAGATATTTTTCTACAAAGAAAAACGGAGCAAAGCTCTCCTTTGCTCCGACGTGCTTAGACTGACGAGAGTCAAACCCGTGCGTGTCTGACTCGCCTCAACCTATCCCGGCGGCCACTGCAAATCCCGTCCTGCAATCAGATGAAAATGCAAATGAAACACCGTCTGACCGGCTTTTTCGCCGCAATTTGTAACAATGCGATATCCATTTTCCGCAATACCAAGTTGTCGCGCAATTTTTCCGGCTGCTTCATAAATTTTCGCCACAACAGCACTATTTTCTGCTTTAATTTCGTTGACGCTTGCAATGTGCTGTTTTGGAATCAATAGCACATGGTGCGGCGCAACCGGCGAAATGTCTTCAAATGCATAGACCCATTCATCTTCATAAACTTTTTTAGACGGAATTTCACCTGCAATAATGCTGCAAAATAAACAATCTGCCATTTTTGCCGCCTCCTTTTATCCAATCATTTCTGTGATGATTGTCTCTGCTTTTGCCAGAGCATCATCCAACTTATTCAAATCTTTTGCACCTGCCTGAGCGTTGTCGGGTTTTCCGCCACCGCCGCCGCCAGCCAACTTCGCCACTTCACGAACAACATTTCCGGCATGGGCACCTTTGGCAATTGCATTTTTTGTTGCCATACATACTAAAACAGCTTTTTCATCTTTTACGCCTGCCAGCAGCAGCACCAAATCACTTTCTTTTTCCTTCAGGCTGTCACCCATTTTACGCAGTGTTCCGTTGTCAGCATCATCCATTTTCGCAATCACAACTTTTACACCGTTTATCTCTTTCGCATGGTCCAAAAGCGCGCCGGATTGATTTCCTGCCATCTGGGTTTTCATTGCTTCCAGTTCTTTTTGCAAACTGCGATTTTCAGCAGTTACTGCTTCTGCTTTTGATACTACTTCATGCAAATTCGTTTTCAGTGCATGTGCTGTTTTTTGCAAGGTATCTTCATTTTGATTCATATATTCCAACACGCCCCAGCCTGTTATCGCCTCAATACGGCGAATACCAGAAGCTACACCGGACTCGCTGAGTATTTTAAATAATCCTATTTGAGCTGTATTGCTGACGTGACAACCGCCGCACAATTCAATGCTGTAGTCACCCATCTGAACAACACGCACTTGGTCACCATATTTTTCACCAAACAACGCCATTGCGCCCAATTTTTTTGCGCTTTCAATGTCCATTTCACTAATATCCACCGGAAGCCCTGCTAATACTGCACGGTTTACCATGCTCTCGACTTCCGCAAGTTCATCCTGTGTCATAGCAGTAAAATTAGTAAAATCAAACCGCAACCGCTCCGGTGTAACCAATGAACCGGATTGCTCTACATGGCTGCCCAACACATCGCGCAATGCTCGCTGCAGCAAATGCGTTGCCGAGTGGTTGCGCATAATATCAGCGCGGCGTTCTTCGTCATAAGTCGCGATTACAGTATCGCCGATATGGCAAACACCTTCTTTCACAACGCACTGGTGCAGGTATTTCCCATCCGCCGTCTTGGTAGTGTTCAACACCTCTAACCGCACACCATCCGCGCACAGCAGACCAGTATCGCCGACCTGCCCGCCGCTTTCACCATAGAAACTGGTACGGTCCAGCAAAATAGTCACCTGATTGCCTACTGCCGCCTCTTCAACTAATTCAGAAGTGTTTGCAATCGCCAGTATTTTTGCTTGCACATGGTTGTCTGTATATCCTAAAAACTGTGTGATAACATCTTTCATACGCGTGAACACATCATCGTCCCAGCCGGCACCAGCATCATCTTTCCGGTTACTTCTGGCTGTTTCACGCTGGACTTGCATTTCTTTTTCAAACCCCTCCATATCCACTGTAATACCCTGTTCTTCTACAATTTCAAGGGTTAAATCAATGGGAAATCCATAGGTATCATAAAGTTTAAACGCACGTGCACCGCTTAAAACTTTTTTGCCTTCTTGCTTTGTTTCTTCAATATATTGATTCAAAATTTCCAAACCGGAATTAATAGTTTCCTCAAATCGCTCTTCTTCAATGCGAATCGCCTTTTGAATAAACTCCTGTTTTTCTTTCAAAACAGGATATGCGCCACCGGATTCCTGAATTACTGTTTCTGCAATTTGATACAGGAATGGTTCTTTTATGCCCAATAACCGTCCATGACGTGCAGCGCGGCGCAACAAACGACGCAATACATATCCACGGCCTTCGTTGGAAGGCTGTACACCGTCAGAAATCAAAAAGACGCCACTACGGATATGGTCAGTAATCACGCGTAGGGAGATATCTGTTTTTTCATTTTGTTTATAAGTTTTACCAGAAATTTTACATACAGCTTCCATAATATTTTTAATAGTGTCCACTTCAAAAATATTATCAACATCCTGCATGATAACAGCGAGGCGTTCCAAGCCCATACCTGTATCAATATTTGGATGTGCCAATTTATTATAATTTCCGTTTTCATCTTTATCAAACTGGGTAAACACTAAATTCCAGAATTCCACGAATCGGTCACATTCACAGCCCACTTTGCAGTCCGGACTGCCACAGCCATATTTTTCGCCGCGGTCAAAATATAATTCAGAACAGGGGCCGCAGGGTCCTGTCCCAATCTCCCAGAAATTATCCTCTTTTCCAAAACGGACAATGTGGTCCGGCGCTACGCCGACTTCCTTGGTCCAGATATCAAACGCTTCATCATCATCTTCATAAATAGAAATCCAAATGCGGTCCACAGGCAGTTCCAATTCTTTTGTCACAAACTCCCATGCCCATTTGGTTGCTTCATGTTTAAAATAGTCGCCAAAAGAAAAGTTTCCAAGCATTTCAAAAAATGTACCATGACGCGCCGTCTTTCCCACACGTTCAATGTCAGGCGTACGAATACATTTCTGACAAGTTGTCACACGGCTTTTTGGCGGCTTCTCCTTGCCTGTGAAATAAGGTTTAAGCGGCGCCATACCCGCATTAATCAGCAACAAACTCGCATCATTTTGCGGCACCAGCGAAAAGCTCGGCAAACGTAAATGCTCCTTGCTTTCATAAAATGACAAATATTTTTCGCGCAATTCATTTAATCCATATTTTTTCATTGGCTTCCATCCTCTTCCTCTTCTATATAATTCCTATTTTATGCATTACTTCTAAAATTATAGTAAAAAAAACGAAAATTGTCAATAGTCATCAATAACAAAACGCTAGCAATGCATATAAATTATCAAAAGAATAAACCGTTTTACTTAGTGGTTCTCCATATGCACCGAAAATTTCATCCGTTTCCTCCCTCACCTGATAGAGATTCATTCTCTCTACAGCTGTTTGGTACAGCGATATATCTCCTGTTTTCACGCCGATAATGGCGCTGATGGCATAAGCGGCAGTAGACTGGAATGCTGTAGCAGGTTTACCACTTTCTTTATCATAACGGCTAAATAAAACGCCCTCTGCAACTTGCTGTTTTAGCCAATCCAGCGTCTGCGGCTGCGCTTTTCCTACTTCTACTAAGTGTAGAACGGTTAAAAGACTTTCAATGCTGTTCAGTTCTTCTGTTTCATAGATATTTTTCTCCAGATTTTTTCTTGTTTGATACAACGGAACCGAATCGCCGAGATATCCTTGTTGCAGTAACATAAGTGCGTTTTCATATACTTTGTTCCATCGGAAATCTATTTTTCCAAGCAAGCGGAACGCATATAGATTTTGGTAGCACAGTGTAGCATTTTTTACTTTCATTTGAGAATCTGCATCGTAGGTATCCATAAAATAGCCATCTTGCACATTATGCCGATATAATTTCCCAGACATTTTTCTTGCCTGCCAATATAATGCCTTGTCCTGCCAAGTATCATATCCTAAAATTAATGCCTGAATAATACGTAAATCATCTACCGCAGCGTTGACAGAGGAACATTCGCCAGAACGGCTGTTTTTACGCCATGACAAAATATCGCCGTTCCATAAATTTGTCAGCAGATAACTGTTACAACGGTCAAACATTGCGCGGTCATTCTTTAATACTGCCCGCAACATTAACAGCCCGTAGGATTCAGACAAGACATCATGTCCTGTTGCCAAATCCCCTTTTTGTTCCGTTTCTAAAAAGTTCGTATAAATTTCGTTCTGTTGCGAAATCATATGCTCTTGAAAAAAAGTATCACAAAGCTGCTCATTCCATGAAAATTCTGCTGCAAAATGCGTTTGTGGTTCTATTAGTTCACTGAAATCCGGTATATACCAATACCATATCCCAGCCGCCAGCGCCGTAGTGAGTACAGCTATTCCAGCTGTGATACAAATTCTTTTTTTCATATATCTTACTCCTATCTTGACAACAGTATTTTCCTATGATACCATAAATGCAATATTAAAAGGTGGTGAGCCTCATGCTGGTCAGTTGGAATTTATTTTTACAATCCTTTTCTTCGCCAACGCTGGACAAGATTTTCTTAATCTTCAGCTATCTCGGAAATGAATTGATTTTTATGGCGGTCGTCGCCGCTATTTATCTGTGTATTGACAAAGAAAAAGGACTGCATTTGGCAATCGGTTTGTTTTCCAGTTTTACGCTGAACAGTGGTATAAAAGATTTTTTGAAAATTCCGCGTCCTTTTGAATATAATGACATGCTGCGACGCATTGACCTTACCATGTCGCCCGGCTATTCTTTCCCCAGCGCCCACGCACAGATGTCTTCTTCCATGGCAGCAGGCATCACACATTACTACCGAAAATTCAGCATTTTCTGCTGGATTTTGGCATTGTTGATTAGCATATCCAGGCTCTATCTGGGCGTTCATACGCCGATTGATATTTGTGCCGGTTTTGTACTCGGAAGTCTTTGGACTCTGTTTAGCATTCATCTGTCGCAAAAACTAATAGAACGCAAAAAATATCTATTACTGCTTTATCTAATTCCCTGTTATCTGTTTTATATGTGGCACCGCGACGAAAATCTGCTGAAACTGACCGCTGTTTTTACCTCATTTTTAATAGGCTATCTTATTGAGGATACTTATCTGCACTATAACGTCTCGTTAAAACTCCATGTAGGATTCAAAATGATTTTGCTTCTGGTTGGCTGTGCGGCGATTAAAATTCCATTAAAGCTACTGCTGCCGGATATGCCGATTTGCATTTATCTTTCTTATTTTCTATTGGGGATTTGGATTAGCTTATTCTGCCCATGGCTGCTACTGATTCTAAAGCAAAAAAAATCTCAATAAGAACAATAAACCATTTCATATATAAAAAGTCAGGCGATTGCCTGACTTTTTATTATGCATTTATCTTATTGCCTTTACTTCATGACCACCGTCGCCAATTTCAGACACATAAAAAGCCGCGGTCAAACCGGTCTTTTTCTGATATTTCGGACCAACTGCTGCAATAAAGTTTTCTACTGCATCTTCCTTCACTAAGCTAACAGTACAGCCGCCAAATCCTGCACCTGTCATGCGAGAACCAATCACACCATCCACTTTACGTGCTTCCGCCACTAGTGTATCCAGTTCCAATCCTGTTACTTCATAATCATCACGTAAAGAATCGTGCGACGCATTCATTAGTTCACCAAACTGAAGCATATCGCCCGCTTTCAGCGCCTTAACAGATTGTAGTACTCTATCAATTTCATAAACAACATGTTTCGCACGTCGCCGTGCAGTTTCATTCGCAATCGCAGACTGATGCTGTTCAAAGTCTGTCACAGAAACATCTGCCAGACACGTGATTCCCGGCATCACCTTTTGCAAATCTGCTACTGCTGCTTCACATTCACTGCGGCGTTCATTATATTTTGAATCTGCTAAACCGCGTTTTTTGTTGGTATTGGCAATCACTAATTTATAAC
>CATIYX010000152.1 GCA_949739095.1 uncultured Clostridia bacterium
CGCATATGTCAAGAGGTGAGATATTTTATGTCAACTCAAAATTTCTTTCCCCAGCGCCCAGAAGCGCATCCAACCATTTACGCTTATGAGGACACCAATCCCCAATATAAAGGCTTGCTGAAAATCGGCTATACCGCCATTGATGTGGAAAAGCGAGTAGCCCAGCAGTATCCCACCAAACGGCCGGATGGCAGTGTACCCTATCGCATTGTCTATCAGGAATCGGCAATGTACCCGGACGGTTCCTCGTTCACCGACCACAATATACATAAAGCCTTGCGCAAACGCAATATTGCCAATCCCGGCGGCGAATGGTTCCGTTGCACTGTGGCTGATGTGCAGGCGGCGGTGCTAGCGGTAAAAAACCACACCGATAACATCGAAAACCGTACGCAAAATTTTCCTATGCGCCCGGAACAGCAGGCGGCGGTCAACAAAACTGCTGCTTATTTTGACAACATCAAAGCCAGGCAGTCGGGTATTTGCCCAAAATTCTTATGGAACTGCAAAATGCGCTTTGGCAAAACCTTTGCCGCCTACCAGTTGGCTAAAAGAATGAATTTGCAGCGCATATTGATATTGACATTCAAACCGGCGGTAATCAGCGCTTGGCAGGAGGATTTGTCAAGTCATTTGGATTTTGAGGGCTGGCAGTTCATTTCTCGTGATACGGAGTTGACCTATGATACGGCGGATAAATCTCGGCCGATTGTCTGTTTCGGTTCGTTTCAGGATTATTTAGGCGTGAACAAGGCCACAGGCGGCATAAAGGCTAAAAATGAATGGGTGCATACCACCAACTGGGATTTGGTGATTTTTGACGAATATCACTTCGGCGCTTGGAAAGATAACGCCAAAAAGCTCTTTGAGCAAGAGGACGAGGACGCTTATGACAGCGAAAATCTGGAGCAGTATGAACGAGGCAATGCCTGTGATGAAACCTGGCTGCCCATAACTGCCAATTATTATTTGTATCTTTCCGGTACGCCGTTTCGGGCGTTGAACTCCGGCGAATTTATCGAGGAGCAGATATATAACTGGACATATTCCGATGAGCAGCAGGCCAAGGCGAATTGGCAGGGCGAGAACAACCCCTATGCCGCCCTGCCTCGAATGGTTATGCTGACTTATCGCCTGCCGGACAATATTCAGCGGATTGCCCAACAAGGCGAGTTTAACGAGTTTGATTTGAATGTATTTTTTGCCGCCAAAGGCAGCGGCAGCGAGGCGTATTTTATACATCAAAACGAGGTCCAGAAATGGCTGGACTTAATCCGGGGCGCATATATGGAAACTACGGTGGACGAGCTGAAATTGGGCGCCAGAAAACCGGCTATGCCCTACGCTGACGTGCGGCTGCTGAATGTGTTGCAGCATACCCTGTGGTTTTTGCCCAATGTAGCAGCTTGTTATGCTATGCGTAATTTGCTGGCGCAGCGGCAGAATGTTTTTTATCACGATTATACGGTGAATGTGTGCGCCGGAGCAGCGGCAGGCGTAGGTGCGGCGGCATTGCAGCCGGTACTGCAAGCAATGAGCAATCCACTGAACAGCAAGAGTATTACACTATCCTGCGGCAAGCTGACTACCGGAGTAACGGTGCGGCCTTGGACAGGCATATTTATGCTACGGAATTTATCCAGCCCGGAAACCTATTTTCAAGCGGCTTTTAGAGTACAAAGCCCTTGGGAGGTGGCGGCGGATAACGGCCAAAAGGAGATTATCAAACAGGAATGCTATGTGTTCGACTTTGCACTGGATAGAGCCTTAAAGCAGATTGCCGATTATAGCTGCCGTTTGAATATCAACGAGAGCAATCCGGAGAAGAAAGTAGCGGAGTTTATCAGCTTTCTACCGGTAATTGCCTATGACGGCAGCACAATGCGGCAGATAAATGCCAGTGAGGTGTTAGACATTGCAATGGCCGGAACCTCATCTACACTGCTGGCCAAACGCTGGGAGAGCGCCCTGCTGGTGAATGTGGATAATGAAACACTGGCCAGACTTATGCTGAACCCAGCGGCAATGGAAGCATTGATGAAGATTGAGGGTTTCCGTAGCCTGAACGAGGATATTAAGACGATTATCAATAAGTCGGAGGCTGTTAAAAAGGCAAAAAAGGAAAATGTGAACAAGCTGTCGGCAGCGGAGAAAAAGGAGCTGAGCGAGGAAGAAAAGGATTATAAATCCAAACGCAAGCAGATACAGGAAAAGCTGATTAAATTTGCCACACGCATACCGATTTTTATGTACTTGAGCGATTATCGGGAATGCTGTTTGAAAGACGTCATCACGCAACTTGAGCCTAAACTGTTCAAGAAAGTAACCGGACTTGATACTAACGATTTTGAACTGCTGGTATCGCTAGGGCTTTTCAATGACGCACTGATGAATGACGCTGTTTATAAATTTAAGCGTTATGAGGATGCCAGCCTGACCTATACCGGCATTGACCGTTATGAGGATGAAAATAAGGGCGGCTGGGATACGGTTATTTCCAGTGAGGATTATCAAAGGCTGTTTGCTATGCAGCAGGAATCTATACTGGATTTTGCAGCAGCGATAATGCCAGATATTATGCCGCAACCTGTTGTTGAAGAAGTAACTAAGGCTGATAATGTTTCGACAGTTATTGAAGAAAGACCGGTTGAGGCTGGTTATTCTGATATTGAAGTTGGCACAGTTGTTTGGCATAAGGCGTTTGGCGAGGGAATTGTGAGTGATATTTATGATGATATTATAGAAGTTGCTTTTGGCAATGTTAAGAAAAAGTTTCAGTTTCCCGGTGCATTCATGCAAGGTTTTTTAAGCTTATAATATAAAAATGATTACTTCAAAATATTGTATTTCTATATATGCAATGTTATAATTAACAATATAAAATACTGTTATAAAGATGTCAAATAAACAAAAGAAAGGAATTTTATGACAAAATTTTTTCAGAAATTTGGACTGGTATTCTTTTTAATTTCAATATTTACGATTATTATAATTCCCATAGTAATTAACGAAGCATATAAACATGATGTTATCTATGTAACAATGTGGGGTGCCGCAGATGTTCTTTCATATTACGGAACAATTCTTGGCGCAACTGCCACAGCAACTGCAATGATCGTTACGATTGTTTTTACACGAAAACAAATTTACAGAGATAGTTATCTTAAAAATGGAAATGAAAAGTGGGAAAAAATTGAAGTTATTTTAGCAGACGCACTTGACAATATCAATCCTATGCAGCCTTGGTTAGATACGATGGACACGGGATTTGTTGACCCTAATACTGCCATACAAAAAATCCAAAAATATCAAATATATTGTCGTACTGCTATTGATAAGTTAAATTCGCACTTGAATATTAACGATTATCCAAAAGTAAAATCCTTAATTGATGCAATAGGCAATTTTACAAAAGAAATAGGGCCTATTTGTCAAGAAGAATTGGAGGCTTATTCACTATTAAGATACTTCAATCATAGAAACACAGTAAAAGAAATAATTCAATTAGAAAAGGAAAAACCGGATTCCTTTTCTGAAGAAGATTTGGAATTTTGTGAAGAAATACTTAATAAAACAAAGGATATTAGAATGCAAGATATTTTACATACCATTGGACAACTTAACAAACAGATGATAGAACAATATAATGATCAGTATCGTTCTTTATTACAACTTAAAGGTGCAACTTTTGAACAGATTAATATGGAAATTCAAGAAAATGCCGATAGTATTTTACATATATGGAAGAAAAAATAATCTAGCTGCGTAAGTTTTATTTAACCTTTTCAAATATTTACCTTATATGCCTACTGAAGATGGATTACTACAAGAATTGGATTTAATTGAGCTTAAAAAATAGATTAAGATTAATGCAAAATTAATTTAAGAGTTCTACAGGTAATAGAAATCTGTAGGACCCTTTTTTTATGGGTATTCACCTACTATGTATTTGGGAGTGTGTTGTAGAGGGGTATGAGTATTTTTTGAAAAGTACACTATCCCCTACTTTGTTCTTTGACAATTAAACGACCGGCCTAAAGTGATACTTTCTTCTTTAGGGAAGTAGGCCAAGACCCCAGCTTTGCTGAGCGAGCCTGCCAAGAAGAAGGAAACACCGCTGAAATATCTTCGAGGGGCAGGAACTGATTCGAGGTAAAAAAGCAAAAACTCTGGGTTATCGCTGTAAGTGTGCATATTGGAAATAAATTTAGGATATGTCTATAGGGGAAAACAAAAACAGGAACAGGTTAAACAAACTCTGTTAAACACATATATCCAACCAATAAAAGTTGCTTAAATAGCAGACTGTTTGGAATTAGCCATTCCAAAAAAAAGGACAGAACAGGGGTCAAGCTAAGTTGCTGTATATCATGCAGAACGGAAAGTTCGCTAATATAAGGTAACACAACGTCTAAAACCATAAGGTCGATATTGTTTTGCCAAAAAGCCGTAGAGCTTTGCTACCATTGTAGGCTGGTATAACTATGGAAAATGCGGATTTTAGATATTCGCAGATTTCCTCGTTTGCTCTGAGATCATTCTAAAATATTAGTAACATTGCCATTGGCTCACCTCCTTGCATAACGGTATAGCACGGAAATGTGGAATTGGTATGAAAAATAGCTGCACCAAACGTCTTTAGACCTTTTTTCATCGTCAATCTAAATCAATTTGGTTGGACGCATGTAACAGACACATATTAAAACGGCAAAAGTCGATCCTCTAATTCAATTACGTTTTTATCAGCAAAGTCGTAACTATTGTAAATGGAGGCAATTATGA
>CATIYX010000153.1 GCA_949739095.1 uncultured Clostridia bacterium
GAAGGAAACGTATTCGCCTTTGTGGTAGACGTATACTTTTTCAACATCTTCGCCGCGGTCGTTGGTCACTTTCGCGATTTTATCAATCACTGCGATAGGCATTTCTGCACTGGTTCTGCCGGTAGAGTTGGTTACCAGGACAACTTTTGCCGTCAGGTCTTCTGCCATGTTGTAGATGGTTACGTTGTAGTCGCTGTCGTTTACGAACATATCCATGTTACGGATTGCGAAGTTATCGGATTCTGTTTCGCCTGCCGGGATATCGAATACGATAGTATCGCTGTTCAGATTGAATTTACCCAGTTTCTTGGAAGCGGATTTGTAGACCACGTTTTCACCTTTGAAGTTCTGTGTGAAAATGTTGTTGTTGAATTCCGCTTTTTCTACTGCTGTATTCAGTTTTGTGATTTTGTTGTCAGCGTTTACATCATAGGTTACCATCTGTGCTGTTACGCTGCCGCCTGCGGACAGTGAAGTCAGCACATCTTCAGCAGTTTTGCTGCTGCCGTTGAACATCACTTTGGAGTTTGCAGCCAGAATTTTGGTTTCGCCTTGGCTTGTGAACAGTTTGAATTCAACATCGCTGGCGATAGAACCGTTTTTGCCTGCGTCCATCAGGTAAGCAAAGTTGCCTGCTGCGGTACTGTTAGAGTCCACTGCTGCGATTTTGCCCATGATATCCAGGTAGAAGGTACCTTCGTCTTGCACGTTGATAGCTTCTTTGTAGTTTTCAGCGATTTCATATTCTTTGTCGTTAATGCGTACGGATTCATCGTCAGCTTCCGTAACAGTACCTGTTACAGATTCTTCGGATACCAGAATGGATACCAGCATTTTGTCCAAACTTTCCGTTACGGACAGTACATGCCATTCTTTCAGGTTTTTAAATTCGAAGTTTTCGCCATCTTTTGTGATGGAGTATTTTACATCAGAATCAGGATCCAGTTTCAGCGCCGGTTTTCCGTATTTGTCGGAAATGGTCTGGGAGGATACTGCTGTGTCGTCAACAACATAGTTGGAGAAAGCTGTTACGAATGCGATATCATAGATACCGTCGCGGTTAGAATCCAACAGTTTCACGCTGCCTGTTTCCGGCTGCAGCAGACTTGCGTCATATGCTGTATATTTGCCGTTGTAGATGATAGTTGTATCATCAGCAATATAGGAAGTTTCAACGCTGTTGGAAGAGTTTCTGTCTCTCCAGTGTTTGATATATTTTTTACCGGAGTCGTTGATTTCTTTGATGTTTTCTGCATCAATTTCAACGGCTTCATTTTTGTTTTTGTCTGCAATTGCTACCAGAATTTCTTCATCGCCGATATCGTTTTCACGAACATAGGCGGATACATTGTAGCCCAGCAGGTGCATAGCATCAGAAGAAGCAACTTTATAGAAGTTTTCGCCAATCTGCACTTCACCTTCATTGACACCGTTTGCGCTGCTTAGACGGGTATATTCATTTGCAACTACCTGTCCAACAACTTTTGTAACGTCCAGTTTATCTTCCAAAACTGTTTTGTCAACAACTTCATATTTTTCGTTTTCGCCATAGCCAGTCTGTTCCATCAGGTCGATGGTCAGCGCATTGTATACCAACTGTGAAATGGTACCACGGGATACAGCGTCGTTTGCAGAAGAGTTTACGCCTTTGGTAAGACCGATTTCAGAAGCAGTTACCAGATAACCGGTCGGCCATGCGCCTTTGGTTGTTGCAACTGGTTCATAGCCCAACATTCTAACAAGCACTGTGATTGCTTCTGCAAAGCTAATGGAATCATCCGGACGGAAGTTTCCGTTTTCATCACCGATAATTAAGGATTGGTTTGTTGCTACATTGATAAAACCGTTTGCC
>CATIYX010000154.1 GCA_949739095.1 uncultured Clostridia bacterium
GTGCTACGATAAAATCGCCAACCGTTTTTGCCGCATATGGTTTTGCAATGCGCTCAATCGCATTTTTGATTTCGTCTCGCCGGCATGTATCCTCCAGTAATTGATTCACCGCTTCGCTGACAGGATAGGTTTTGGAGGAAATCATGGCTACGCCGTTATTCACCAAAAATTCCACATTTCGATCTTCCTGTCCAGGAATAGGGTCCACTAAAATCATGGGCAGCCCTTTTGCCAGACTTTCCGATACGCTCAAACCGCCCGGTTTGGTTACAATACATTCCGCTGCATCCATTAGCAAATCAACGTTTTGTACAAACCCCAGATTATGAATGGAATGTCGGAACTGCATTTGGTCAATCGCGACTTTTGCTTCTTCGTTGTTGCCGCAAACCACAGCAATATCATAAGGCTTCTCTACGCTGTCCACTTCTTCCAAAATGCTGGTCATGTTTCCATATCCCATACTGCCCATCATTACCAGAACCAAATCTCTTTGTGAAAATCCCAATTGTTCTTTTGCCTGCTGTTTCGGCACTTTTTCTGCAAATTTTAAATGGATTGGAATACCGAATGGTTTGATTTTTTCAGGAGTGATACCACGCAGCGCCGCCTGTCTCGTTAGCCCTTTGTCTGCAGTGATATAATAATCCAAATTGGTTTCCTCCCAATGCGGATGAATGGTATAGTCCGTCACAACCCCCATACTCGGAACGTCAAGCTTTCCTGTTTCTTTCAGTCTCGTGATGAGTTCGCCTGCAAACAAATGGCTGCAAATAATCACGTCAATCTGATGTTCCTCAATGAATTTAAACAGCTTGTTGGCAAACGCGCGGTTCAGCGTTTTCATAGTACCTACAACTTTGCCTTTTCCGCCCTCTTCAATATCATAAAATTTCCCATAAATTTTGGGCACTTTACTTGATGCAAAAGAATAAACATCTGAAACAGTTTTCCCAATCAGTGGATGTACATATTCATAGACATCCAAAACAAAGGTCATGATACCCTGCTGCTTTAAATAGTCTTCCATCGCTTTTGCACAGCTATTGTGTCCGTGTCCTGTTGATACAGTCAAAAACAATACTCTCATTATGTACCCCTCTTCTCTTATCTTTTGTTTATGTAACTCCCTTTTCAGGAAAGTGTTCCCAATACATAAATTCCAAAATATAGTGTATATTCTTGCATATAATGACTGAACCGTACCACCTTAACAGTTTCACATCTGGAAGTTGTCATTATAAATCAATGTTTATCTCGTACTTATCATTAATAAGCACATAATTTACATTATACTTTTGAGCAAGTTCTAAAAACTTTGCATTATCTTCCAAAACACTTTCCATAGTGCACCATACATCGTCTAAACGATTTTCAACGATACTTGCATATCTTTTTATATTGGCAAAATGATTTCTTATATAGCACTCGCTCAATACAAGACAATAGTATTTGATATGTTTCAGGTATTCCTCTTCAAAGTCCCTTGACCAATCAAAAGGAATATAGCACCCTTCGACAATAAGATTTTGCTTGTTCTCTATAACTGTTTTAATCATTTCACGAATAACAGGCCATAAATAATCTGTAAGTTCATCATCATCTTCAGGTGTAAGTTTAGTGTAGCCACTACGAATGAAACCCATTTTCAAATGGTCTATTGATAAATATGGATATTTATATTTTTCAAGTAGTTTTTGAGCAAGTGCAGTCTTACCCGTGTGTGATGCCCCTGTTATCAATACAATCATTGTTTGCTCCTCTTGGTTCCACAAATTCCGATGTAAATATTTGATTATAAAATATTTGTTTGCTGCCCGCAATGCATATTGATTAGCTGATTTTCAATAGGCACACAATTCTGAATAGGGAGTTATGTAACGAGCGGTTTCCCGCTCCCATATTCAAATCCGTTCCATTTTTCCGCCTAACGCCGCCACCTTTTTTTCCATCTGATAATATCCGCGGTCAATATGGCGTACATCTTCAATCACCGTATCGCCGTCTGCACACATGCCTGCCATCACAAGCGCTGCGCCTGCACGTAAATCTGTGGCTTTCACTGTTGCTGCGCTGAGCGAATCAACACCTTCAATCACAGCCGTACAGCCTTCCACTTTGATATTTGCGCCCATTCTGCGCAGTTCTCCTACATGCATAAATCGGTTTTCAAATACTGTTTCCACAATCATACTGGTTCCACTTACCAAGCTCATCAGTGTTGTAAACTGGGACTGCATATCTGTAGGAAAGCCTGGAAACGGCAGTGTTTTGATATCCGATGCATGTAGTTCCTTTTTGCGTGTCACACAAATTTCATCTTCGCTTTCCTGTACCTCAGCGCCAATTTCCTTCAGTTTTGCTGTGATAGGCTTCACATGCTCACAAACCACGTTTTTAATCGTGACACTGCCACCAACCATTGCCGCCATCGCCATAAACGTCCCTGCCTCAATGCGGTCGGGAATCACTGTATGAGTGGCACCACTCAACTCCCGCACACCATTAATACGAATGGTATCGGTTCCGGCACCTTTGATATCTGCACCCATACACATTAAAAATGTAGCAAGGTCGGTGATTTCCGGCTCCGTCGCTGCGTTTTCAATGATGGTCTGTCCATCTGCTAAGCAGGCTGCCATCATAATATTTTCCGTTGCGCCAACAGACGGAAAATCTAAATATAATTTTGTTCCCTTCAAGCGTCTTGCCTTCAGCTCCACATATCCATTTTCATGACTGATTTCCGCCCCCATCGCTGCAAACCCTTTTAAATGCAAATCAATGGGTCTTGAACCAATAGGACAACCACCCGGTAAACTGACTTTTGCCTTATGATATTTTGTCAAAAGTGGTCCGGCAACCAGAAAAGAACCGCGGAATTTTCCTACCATTTCATATGGCGCTATAAAATTGTTTACAGCGCCGCTATCCACAGAAACAGATTTCCCGCGCCGCGCATTTTGTGCGCCGAGATGTTCTAGTAACTTACACATCTCTTTCACATCACTTAAGTTCGGAACATCATGAATTTTACAAGGTTCATTTGCCAAAACCGTTGCTGCCAAGATAGGCAGCGCAGCATTTTTTGCACCGTCAATTTCCACATTCCCATGCAGTTCACTTGTTTTTTTCACTAAAAATTTTGACATGTCGTATCGCACCTTCTCAAACAAATTCTATCAATAACTATATTGTTTGTTTTGTATGCGATTACTATTCTATAAAATGCAATCCATTATCTTGTAGACCGCATTTTTGTTCAATTTAATAAAAAAATAAATTGAATCATGAACTGCCATCTAGTAGCTATTATGCCATATCCGCAGAGCAGACTGGTATAATTTTGCGCATCTTCGTCGGTTGCCGCATTCTTATGCGCGGCTTTGACGAAAGCACTTTTCAATTATGGTATAATATACGATTTACGTATATTATACCATAATTGTCGGCATTTGAAAATAGATTCTGCCAAAATTTCATAAATTTTCAAGAATTGTTTAATAATTTTGTTGTTTTATTTCAAAATAGGAACGCGGTTTACGGCAGACCGGACACATTTGCGGCGCTTCTTCCGCAACATGAATATGTCCACAATTGCGGCAAATCCAAATCACAATGTTATCGCGTTTAAACACCAGTCCTTTTTTCAGGTTTTCCACGAGCGTATTATACCGTTCTTCGTGATCTTTTTCAACCGCACCCACCATTTCAAACAACGTTGCCAACTGGTCAAAGCCTTCTTCTTTGGCTTCCTTGGCAAATTGCTTATACATTTCGCTCCATTCATATTTTTCTCCGCCAGCAGCAGCCACCAGATTTTCTTCCGTTGTTCCGATTCCGTCTAGCTGATCCAACCACAATTTTGCATGTGCCTTTTCATTTGACGCCGTGATGTCAAAGACATCACCAATTTGTTCATAGCCCTCCTGCCGCGCCTTTTCTGCATAATAATTATAGCGGTTACGCGCCATGGATTCTCCACTGAATGCCGACCACAGATTTTGTTCTGTTTTAGTTCCTTTCAGTTCTTTCATGTTCTTTTCCTCCTGTTATATTATAATAGAGTTTTCCCTCTTATTATTTGTCAAACGGGAAGATTTATACAACTTTGCATACAAAAAATCCCAGCTAAAATGCTGGGATTTATTTGATTTATATTTGTTCTAATCCTTGTTTGATATCGGCAATAATGTCCTCGACATTTTCCAGTCCGACTGATAAACGTATCATACCGCTTTCAATACCGGCTGCAACAAGCTGTTCATCACTAAGCTGACGGTGCGTTTCGCTTGCAGGATGCAGCACACAAGTACGAATATCGGCAACATGAACTTCGTTAGACGCAAGCTGTAAGGCGTTCATGACCTTCATAGCAGCTTCTCTCCCGCCTTTCACCACAAAAGAAATCACGCCGCTGCAACCTTTTAAATATTTTTGTGCCAACGAGTAACTTCCATCGCTTTCCAGTGCCGGATATCTCACATATTCCACTTTATCTGACTGTTCCAGATATTTTGCAACGGTCGTGGCATTTTCACAATATTGCTTCATACGAACCGCAAGTGTTTCCAGACCGAGATTGAGCAAAAACGCGGAATGCGCGGCGGGATAAACA
>CATIYX010000155.1 GCA_949739095.1 uncultured Clostridia bacterium
ACAGGATTTTTATCCCACACCCGGCACTGTATCCACCTGCATGTACCACACAGGCATTGACCCGCGCACCATGCAGCCGGTCTATGTTGCCAAAAGTCGTCAGGAAAAAGCAATGCAGCGTGCTTTACTGCAATACCGCGACCCTAAAAATTATACGCTTGTCAAACAAGCCTTGCTGCAAGCAGGCAGGCAGAACCTTATCGGTACCGGGCGAAATGCCTTAATCGGTTCTGTATCATCCTCTCAGGCAGTAACAGCTTTTCATAGAAATCAAAACAATAGGAGGAATCAAGAAAATGGAAGCACAAATCATCGACGGAAAAGCAGTCGCAACCCGCATCAAAGCGGAGCTCAAAGAAACCGTAACCAAACTGAAAAACGAAAAAAACATTGAACCGGGGCTCGCGGTCATTATTGTTGGGAATGACCCTGCCTCCCGCGTTTATGTCAATGGCAAAAAAAAGGCTTGCGGAGAAATCGGCATTTATTCCCGTGAGTATGCGCTACCAGCGGAAACAACACAACAAGAATTGCTGGAGTTGGTTCAGAATTTGAACCATGACCCGCAAATCAGCGGCATTCTGGTACAGCTTCCGCTGCCGTCCCATCTGGATGAAACAGATGTGATTCATAACATTGACCCTGCCAAAGACGTTGACGCATTCCATCCGTTTAATGTGGGAAAAATCATGATTGGTGATTTCGATTTTCTCCCCTGCACGCCTGCCGGCGTGATGGAGCTTATCGCAGAAAGTGGCATTGACCCCGCTGGAAAAGAATGTGTCGTTGTTGGACGCAGTAACATCGTCGGAAAACCCCAGGCCATGCTGTTGCTGCACAAAAACGGAACCGTGACCATTTGCCATTCTAAAACCAAAAATCTGAAGGAAGTCTGCCGCCGTGCTGACATTCTCGTTGCCGCCGTCGGACGCGCTAATTTCATCACCGCTGATATGGTGAAACCCGGTGCGGTTGTGATTGACGTTGGCATGAACCGCCTGGACAACGGCAAACTTTGCGGCGATGTGGATTTTGAAGCTGTCAAACAAGTCGCACAAGCCATTACGCCTGTGCCTGGCGGTGTTGGTCCTATGACAATTACCATGCTGATGCGCAACACCATCAAAGCAGCGGAACTACAACATCAGAAGTAAAAAATTTTATAGAAACGAAAAGCCCTCTCTACAGCATAATACTGTAAAGGGGGCTGACTTTTTATTTCATCTAACAACCCTCATGATTCTTGCGGAACCAAAATGACGTTTTTCTATAGCCCAAGTGCTCATAAAACTCGTGAGCACCTATTCGCTGGAAACCTGATGCAAGTCCAATATATGAAGCGTTGCGCTCACCTGCCAGTTTTTCAACACGTTCCATAAGCATTTTGCCAATACCACGGTGCTGAAACTCGGGCAAAACGGCAAGTCCGTTCATTTTAATGTATCCATTTGGATAGGGAATTGCTAAAGTTTCAGCTGTTGTAACAAAACCGACAACAGCGCCGTTCACGTCAGCGACAAATGTACAGTAGCGACTGTCGCTTTTCATCTTTTTATATGTTGTGATGACGTTTTCATCAGTTGCCGACAAAAAGCCGAGCACATCGCGCCAGATTGCCGCTACGGATACATAATCTTTTCTTTCAATTTCTCTTATCATAATATTCATATCTATTATGATCTCACTTTGCCTCCAATGTATAATTTATAAGTTCGTTTTCCATAAGTAAGGAGGGTCGAACCCCATGTACCGTGCGCGATTTGACGCTCCTTTGCTTAGTTGCACGGGAGTATTCATTTATTTCATCAAACGGATGTCGCGGTTGCCAATGAAACGCAAAATCTCAAATTCTGCAATACGGGAGGCAATACGCTGCGAATAAATATCCTGCAATTCTTTGAGAGATAGATTGGAATTTAACACCAACTTTTTTCCGTTTACTAATCGGCTGTTGAGCAATTCAAAGAACACTGCAACCGTGTACTGTGTAATCACTTCCGTTCCAACATCATCAATAATTAACAAATCGCACTGATATAAATTGTCCACTTCTGCCTTGATTGGCGCGTCATACGAAGAAAATTTACTATCCGCAATCATGGAAAAAAGCGCGCCCGCCGTCTGATATTGCACGGTATACCCTTTGTCCATCACCGCTTTTGCAATGCAGCTGGAAAGAAATGTTTTACCTTGCCCTGTCGGTCCAAATAAAAACAAATTCCGCTGTGGTTCCGCCGGAAACTGCGCCGCGAACCGCTGACAGCACGAAGCAATATATTCCATCTGTGCACGCGGTGATACACCTTCCTGACCATCCTCCGACTTGTCACTATAATATGCTAAATCAAAATTTTCAAAAGTTTGCTGTTGCAGCATATGCGCCATATTAGACTGCTCATATGCTTTTTCCTGCATCCGTTTTTGAAAACAGTGACAAAACGCAAAATCCTGTTCCCCTTTATCCTCACAATCAGGACAATCCCAAACATTGATCATATAATCCTCAGCGAATCCATTGGCATGTAGCAATGTCCTTTTTTCATCTGCCAGCTTCGCATTTTGTTTTGCTGTTTTTTCTGCGTCTTCCGCCACAGCTTGTCGATTCCGGATTGCCATTTGCGTCAAGCGCATACCATTTTGTTCAATTTCCAGTTCAATCTCGCGGATTCTGGGACATTTTTGATATACTTCTTCCCGCCTTCTATCCAATTCATTGAGATGATTCAGCCGCTTGGCGTCAAATTCCCGTTTCACCTTACGATATAGTTCTTTATGATAGTTCATTACGTCATCCCTCTGCATTATTTTTCCGCACCAAAGCACGTCGTTCTATATCAGAAAAATCCAGTTTATCCTGTTTAAAATTCGTAAATTTTGTGCCTTTATTTTGTGTTTTGCTGCTGCCCTTCTCACTCTTTTTTTGCTGATGGGCATCCCCTTCTTCTTTTGCATCCTGCAAGGTTTTAATTCCTTTTTGATGCCATTTCTCTAAAATGCCTGTGATATATGGAATGGAAAGCTTTCCGGTATTAAGCGCACATTTTTCACAGGCAAGTTGAATCACTTCTGCCGGCATTTGGAACTCATACAGCCATTTTTTGATATGTATTAATTCCGGCTCCTGCAATTGACGGTCATAGATCCCCATGATCTTTTTGACTCGATTGATTTTCACATTGTTTTCCTGCATTTGTTTGAGGTTTTGTTCCGCCTTTTCGTAAGTATTAATATCCTGGTCTGCCCAGTTCAGCGCCACTTTTTCAATATAGCGCATATTCTTTTTCCCAATTGATACACAGTAACTAACCAGCAAAATCACCACGTCAATGGGCAGTCCTAACCAATCATAAAACCCAAATAGAGTTTCCGCCTCTACCGTGCTAAGTGGTTTCTCCAACATTTTGGACACCTGCGTAAACATATGCTGCAAATTCGCATCCTCTTCCGCGCGGTTGCAAATTTCATCTGAAGTATAGGTCGGTTTTGTTTCTGTCCGCACAGGGGCTCCGGTGCGCGGACTCGATAAATCTAAAAATTCCACTTCATATCCGCCGCTATCATTTTGTTTTAAACGGATAATTCCCTGCTGCGCCCAATATTTCCACGCTTCTATCACCTCTGATTCCAGCAGTCCCAGCTCCTGTGCAATTTCTTTGTTTCCCTTTGGTTTGCTGGTATAACACTGCCGCAATCCCATCAAATAAATCTTCACAAAGGCGGGTCTGGCAGATGGCATATAACGGTCAACAAACACTGTAGATAATTCAATATTTGTATGGCTGTCTTCTTTTACAATATGATACATTCTGCCATCTCCCTTCTTATTTTTGTTCAATAATCATTCTTTGTTCTGTTGTGCTTCTATTATAACACAAATTTCGCCATTCGCCTAGAGGAAAAACAGAAAAAAATATGGCTGTTTTTTCCCCAGCCATATTTTTTCATTTTACCGTTAAAATTCACATAATACCTTTTTATAAAATTTACACTTCGCCTCTTCTCTTTGCTTCTTTGATTAATTTTGGCATTATCTCTGGATATGTCCAAGAATCGACCAAATTATCATCTGTTATTAGAATGCTTTCTATTTCGCTATGTAGTTCTTTTTCAAAGGAACTAATTTCAGCATAAAATAACATTCCAAAATTTTCATCCTCATTTGTTTTATTGATTTTTGTTTTTCCCTTGACAGAATAGATACAAACTGGTTTGATCGTAAAATCAATCGCGCCTGTTTCTTCTTTTAATTCTCTTTTTGCTGTTTCGAGAATAGTCTCTCCCTTTTCTCTATGACCACCTGGTATTTCGTATGTATCTCTTTCCCTATGTTTACAAAATATCCATTGCCCATTTGTCTTTGCGATAATAACTGCAAAGTCCAACAATTCATCATCTACAGATTCATAAAAGTTTACTTCAATCATTTATACCATATCCTTATCATTATCCTTCAAACAAATTCAACTGTTTCACTGTTTCATCATCGCCTTTCAGCCGTTGACCTGCATTTGGAATTTTCGTCACGCGATATGCCATAGGGTCTTCCAAACCACTTTGCTCTGCGGGGTAGCAATTTTGCAAAAATTTATCGCGTTTTGATAAGTATACCTGTACACCTTGCGTATCTCGTTTGGATTTCAGGCTAATGAGTTCACTGGAACAAGTCAACGCTCGTCCGCCCTGGCTCGTCATGGTTATCATACCATCTTCTTTCAAGAAGAAAATACCTGCAAGTGGTGATTTTGTATGATATGCTGCCGTCAGTTTCTTGCGGTTTGTCTTGGTCTCATAGCCTTTCATGGATACCTTCGCAATTTTTCCGTTTTCAAATGCAAATATCATCATGCCGCTATAGTCCACTGTGGTTGTGGCATAAACAATCTTTTCTTCTTCATCCATACTAAGCAGGTTGGGCAAATATTCGCCCAGCACGCTCGCTTTGCAGTCCGCCAATTCGTAGAGATGTGCTTTATATACCTGTCCTTTGTCACTGAAAAAGAGAATGTCTTCTTTGTTGCTCGCTTCCTGCTCCACAATCATGACGTCGTCCGGTTTCAGCTTCTGCTCTGCATACGCGCGCAGCGATGCAAGCGATATTTTTTTGAAGTAGTTGTCGCGCGTTAAGAAAATTTTACAGTTATAGTCCTCAATAAATTTTTCTTCCTCTGGTTCTGCAACACTTTCTTTGTCTATTAGCGTTGTTTTTCTATCTTCCCCATATTTTTTGGCAATCTCCTTCAGCTGTGAAATAATAAGTTTGCGCACTTCCATATCGCTTTCCAGAATCGCCGTCATTTTTTGGATATCCTCTTGCAGTACATCAACATCATGAACGCGTTTAAGGATATATTCTTCATTGATGTTACGCAGTTTGATTTCTGCCACAAATTCTGCCTGTTTTTCATCAATATCAAAGCCATTCATCAAATTGGGAACTACCTCGCTGTCCAGCTTCGTTTCCCGGATAATGGCAATTGCTTTATCAATATCTAACAGAATTTTTTTTAGCCCCAACAGCAAATGCAGCCTCGCTTTTTTCTCCGCAATGTCATGTGCTAATCCATTTTTGATACACTGCATGCGGAAAATAGACCACTGCTTCAAAATTTCCGCTACACCCATCACGCGCGGCTGACCGTCAATTAAAATGTTGAAATTACAGCCATAACTGTCTTCCAGCGGCGTCATTTTGAATAATTTCGTCATGAGCGCTTCCGGATTACAGTTCCTCTTGATATCAATCGTAATTTTGAGTCCCTTCAAGTCTGTTTCATCACGAACATCCGAAATTTCTCTCAATTTTCCGCCTTTGACTCCATCGACAATTTTGTCAATGATGGACTCTGAGTTTGTCGTATAGGGAATTTCATATATCTCAATGCAGGAATTTTGTTTATCCACTCGGTACTTCGCACGTACTTTAAAACTACCGCGCCCTTGCTTCATGATTTCAACCATTTGTTCCCTATCATAAACAATGTTGCCGCCTGTTGAAAAATCCGGTGCAATGATATGGTCATAAATTTCTTCATCTTTTCCTTTTAGATGAGCAATTGCCCCTTCGCACACCTCTCGCAGATTAAAGCTGCAAATGTTGCTTGCCATACCAACGGCAATCCCCTGGTTTGGATTCACCAACACATTTGGAAATGTCACCGGCAGCAGTGTTGGCTCTTTCATAGTTCCATCATAGTTGTCCACAAATAAAACGGTTTCTTTATCGATTTCTCCAAAAATCTCTTTACAAATCGACTCCAGCTTCACCTCTGTATAACGGGATGCTGCATATGCCATATCACGAGAATACTGTTTCCCGAAGTTTCCCTTGGAATCCACAAACGGATGTAGCAATGCCTGGTTCCCTCGCGTCAATCGAACCATAGTTTCATAAATTGCCCCGTCACCATGCGGGTTCAGTTTCATAGTTTGCCCAACCACATTTGCCGATTTTGTTCTTGCGCCATTTAGCAGTCCCATTTTATACATGGTATACAACAGCTTCCTGTGAGAAGGCTTAAATCCGTCTATTTCAGGAATTGCCCGGGAAACAATCACGCTCATTGCATAGGGCATATAATTTGTTTCCAACGTCTCGTTGATACGCTGCTGCGAAATATTTTCTATGACATTCTCCGGCGCCTTATGTGTACTTTCCTCTTTCTTTTTCCTCATAATTGCCCCCTATTCTATCAGCTAACGTCAATCATATCCAAATATTCATTGCCATGTTCCTCAATGAATTTTTTCCGTTCCGCCAGATTATCTCCCAACAATATATCAAACATTTCAGCCGTCTTTTGCGCATCCTCGTTGCTGACTTTAATGAGGCGCCGCGTTGCAGGATTCATCGTTGTCCGCCACATCATATCCGGCTCATTTTCGCCCAGCCCTTTGGAGCGTTGCAGGGTATATTTCCCTTTAATTTTAGACAATATTTCCGTCTTTTCTTTCTCATTATAAGCAAAATAAGTTTCATCTTTGGTTTGAATCTCAAACAATGGCGATTCCGCAATAAACACCTTACCTTCATCAATTAGCGTTGGCATAAGTGCATAAATCATGGACAGCACCAAGGTGCGAATTTGGAAACCATCTACATCGGCATCAGTACAAATAATCACCTTGCTCCAGCGCAAATTCTCCATATCAAACGTATTAAGGTCTTTGTTATGTTTGGACTTAATTTCTATTCCGCAGCCCAGTACTTTGACTAAATCTGTGATGATTTCACTTTTAAAAATCTTATCATATCCCGCTTTGAGACAGTTCAGAATTTTTCCGCGTATCGGAATAATTGCCTGAAATTCACTGTCTCGCCCCATTTTACAAGAACCCAGCGCGGAATCACCCTCCACGATATACACTTCCCGCCGCGTCACATCTTTGGTGCGGCAATCGACAAATTTTTGCACACGGTTAGTGATATCTATGCTGCCCGAAAGCTGCTTTTTCACATTCAGCCGCGCTTTTTCTGCACTTTCACGGCTGCGTTTGTTAATTAAAATCTGCCCACAGACTTTCTCTGCATCCATTTTGTTTTCAATAAAATAGACTTCCAGTTCATGTTTCAAGATATTTGTCATATATTCCTGGATGAACTTGTTAGTAATCGCCTTTTTTGTTTGGTTTTCATAGCTCGTCATGGTTGAAAAAGAACTGCTGACCAGCACCAAACTATCCTGCACATCTTGAAATGTGATTTTCGAATCATTTTTATTATATTTTCCATTGTTTTTCAAATATTGATCAATGGCATAGACAAACGCACTGCGTACCGCTTTATCAGGACTTCCGCCATATTCCAAAAAGCTGGAATTGTGAAAATATTCCAGTTCATTCACACGGTTATGAAAGCAAAATGCCACATTCAGCTTCACTTTATATTCCGGCTTATCATCACGGTCTCGACCTTTTCCTTCTGCTGTCACCATTTGCGGCAAAGTCAGAGCATCTTCTCCCGCCAGTTCTTTGACATAATCTACAATACCATTTTCATAATAATATTCATAGATGTTCATGCCATCTTCTGTCTCGTCATACAGCACAAACTTGAGTCCACTGTTAACAACTGCCTGTTTTTTCAAAATGGTCTGATAATAGTCCAGTGGGATGTTAATATCAGTAAACACATCTAAATCAGGGCGCCAGTGGATAGTGGAACCCGTCTTTTTTTCCGTTGTCTCCGACTTAGATAATCCCCCAACATTTTCCCCTTTTTCAAAATGCAGTTTATATTCATATCCATCGCGCACTACCCGAACATCCATAAATTCAGAACTATACTGTGTTGCACAGCTTCCCAGACCATTGAGTCCCAAGCTATATTCATAGCTTTCCCCCGTCAAGTTTTGATATTTTCCTCCGGCATATAATTCACAAAACACCAGCTCCCAATTGAACCGTTGCTCACTGTTATTATAATCGAGCGGAATCCCTCGTCCATAATCTGTTACTTCAATGGACTTGTCCAGATACCGTGTCACTTCAATGACGTTTCCAAACCCTTCACGTGCTTCGTCGATTGAATTGGATAATATTTCAAATACGGCATGCTGGCATCCTTCAATGCCGTCCGACCCAAAAATAACTGCCGGACGCAGACGAACTCTGTCCGCCCCTTTTAGGGAAGAAATGCTCTCGTTATCGTATTTTTTTCCGCTTGCCATTGTTTATCAGCCGCCTTTTCTTCTCACTTGTATAAGCATAGGAGTGAGGAAAATTTCTGTGTACAGTCAACGAACTAGCTCTTTTTTGCTAAACGCATATGCACTTCTAATGGTATGCAAAGCGGTTCTTTGACATAGCATTTATGAAAATTTTTCCACCACAGCACACGGAGTTCAATTCTCCCATGCTTAAAAAATCCCTATTTATTAGAATACCCTAAAATTTTTTATTTGTCAAGAAAAATCCCTCTGAGACTTTATAGGATGGGAATTTCTACCGTTTTCTTCCATTGCTTCCGTTTTCTCAAATTTTACAATCATATTTCATTTTGCCCGCTTCCATTGACATGCACCGTAGATGATGTTATGATGTAGATAAATATGCTTGTCTTATACAAGCCAATGGTAATATTCCCTTTTACCAAAGCAAAACTGTTCAAAAGGTTGGTGCATTTCATATGAAATTTTTCAAAACTGTGGCGGTTCTGTGTCTCATTGGATTTGCCGCCGTTTCAGGCTATACACTGGCGCATTGGGTTGTCACAAAAGAGCCGCCAGCATTTATCAATACTGTGATTGAAAAACAACTTCCTAATAAAAACATTTTAGTACTGGGTACGGACGAGAGCCGCCTCCGCTCAGATGTTATGATGCTAGGTTGTCTCAACACTACTACCAATACAGTCGATATTATCTCCATTCCACGAGATACTCGTGTGAAATTAAAAGGTGACTGGCACAAAATCAACAACGCACTGACCTATGGCGGCGGCGAACTCGCTTGTCAAACCGTGCAGGAATTAACCGGAATTCAAGTGGACACCTATGTATTAATTGATTTTGATGCTTTTGGGGAAATTGTTGATATTCTTGGCGGCGTAGACTTTGATGTGCCACAAGATATGTATTATACAGATCCGACTCAAGATTTGAAAATTAATTTAAAAAAGGGACAACAGCATTTAGATGGCGATAAAGCAGAACAATTAGTGCGATTCCGGCAATATAAACGCGGCGATGAAGACCGTATCAGCGTACAGCGTGATTTTATTCAAGCATTGTTTGAACAAAAGCTTAATGCCAGCATTATTTTAAAATTGCCGCAAATTATCGGAGAAGTGTTTGACTCAGTCGACACCAACATGTCTATGAGCGACATGGTTTCCTATGCGGGCGTGGCAAGTAAGCTGAATGCAGAAAGTTTATCTACCTATCAGCTTCCCGGCGCCCCCAAAACAATTGATGGTCTTTCCTATTACATTGCAGACCAAACAGAAGTTTCCACATTGATGGAACAGATTAAAAACCGTGTTGCGACACAGCCATCTCCAACCGAATAAATCATAGAAACCAATTCAGGGACAATATTTGTCCCTGAATTTTTTTGACAAAACTGCCGCGATTTTGTCCATTTTAAACGGATACTGTTCATGCTATACTGATAGTAACATCCAGCGCGACACATATAGTAATACTATTATAGGAAGAGGAGAATTGACCATGGAACTTCGTTTTAGACAAATTCATTTAGATTTTCATACCTGTGAACATTTATCGGACATCGGCAGCAGATTTGACGCAGAAGAATTCGCTGAAACACTGCATTCGGCGGGAGTGGATTCCATCACTTGTTTTGCCCGCTGCCATCACGGCTGGCTGTATTATCCGTCCGATCGATATCCCGAAAAAATCCATCCATATCTTAAAAATAAAAATCTGCTTCCGGAAATGATTGAAGCCTGCCACCGTCGCGGTATACGTGTTCCTATCTATATTACAGTACAGTGGGATGAACAAATTCGCCATGAACATCCCGAATGGCGCGTTATGGACGCGAATGGTAAAGTCGGCGACGGTCCTTATACAGACAGCTTCTATCAAGATTTATGTGTCAATTCCCCCTACCGAGATTATCTTAAAAACATAACGGATGAAATTTTGCAAACCCTGCCTGTAGACGGACTGTTTTTCGATATTGTTTCACCGCGCGACTGCTCTTGCCGCTATTGCATGGAATCGATGCAGCAACAAGGTATAGACGCCTACGACCCGGTACAACGCCAAGTCTTTGCGCAGCAAAGTATTGATTCATTTAAGCTGGACATGAGTGCATTCATCCGTAACCAGAATCAAGACTGCTCTATTTTTTATAACGGTAGTCACATCAATCCTTCTATTCGCAGCAGTTTGGCTGCTTATACACATTTTGAGTTAGAATCACTTCCCAGTGGCTCCTGGGGTTATCTGCATTTTCCTGTCGTTATGCGCTATGCCCGCACGCTAGGACTGGATTGTTTGGCACACACAGGGAAATTCCACACGGAATGGGGTGATTTTCATTCTTTCAAAAACCGTGAAGCACTGGAATATGAATGTTTCCACATGCTTGCACTGGGCGCAAAATGTTTGATTGGCGACCAATTGGAGCCATGCGGAAAATTATCCCAGCCCGTCTATGACCTGGTTGGCAGCGTCTATCACCAGGTGCAGCAAAAAGAACCGTGGTGCTGCAGTGCTAAAGCTGTGACAGAAATTGGAGTTCTTGCGCCGCATGGTTTTTATAACGGCTCCCATCTTCATTTACCCGATTCTCTACTCGGAGCAGTCAAAATGCTGGAGGACCGCAGCTATCAATTTGATATTTTGGACGAATTCAGTGACTTTCAGTCCTATAAGCTGTTGATACTTCCTGATGACGTTGCCATTGATAATACTTTGGAAGAAAAATTAAACCACTATGCAGCGCAGGGTGGAGCAGTTCTTGCCAGCTTTGAAAGCGGGCTTTCTGCCGATGGTAAATTCATGCGGTTTATCCCAGCACTGCCTTTATCACACCAAACAACAGATTTAGACGGCAAACCGGTACGTGGAAAATTTTATGTGAGCAATAATTATGCTGATTATCTGATTCCCAAAGGAGATATCGGTAAAGGGTTACCCGAAACCGAACATGTGATGTATGCCAAAGGGCTGGAGGTACAAGCGACAGAAGGTAGCGAGGTACTGCTCCCTGCCATTTCTTCTTATTTTAACCGCAACTGGCGGCACTTCTGTTCCCACCGTCAGACACCTTCTAGCAGCACCCCCAGCTACGACGCAGTAATTCGCCGCGGCAATGTGATTTATTTTGCCCATCCTATATTTAAAATTTATAATGAACGCGGTGCAAAATGGTGTAAAACACTTATATATAATGCACTTAATATGCTGCTGCCACGTCCGCTCGTGTCCCATACCGGACCTACCACACTACATTTATACTTAAATCAGCAATGCAGTGCATCCCGCTACATTCTGCACGCTCTCCACTATATTCCGCTCCACAAATCCAATATCGATATTATTGAAGACATTATCGACCTCTACCAGATTCCAATAGAAGTCGCTGTTTCTCAAGACGTTAAACAAGTTTTGTGCTTTTCCTCTGGCACATCGCTGCCATTTGAACACTCCAATGGCGTTTTATATTTTACACTTCCAAAGTTACACGGACATGAAATGATAGAAATTTCCTATTAATAGAAATACCCGCCGCAACTATGCGACGGGTATTTCTATATAAAACCAATTTTATTTTGCTGGATTGATACTCACTTCCGTAATACTGTTCCAGCTATTCACAGAGTTGCCATATCCCACATATTTTATATATTTCGCAGTGACAGGCGCAAATGCAAAATGTTCCAATCCGGTTGATTTTCCAGAACTTTGTGTGGATAACACTTTTGTAAATTCCTTGCCATCTTCTGATACCATAATATCAAATATCGCAGCACGCTGATCTCCATTGTAAAATGCAAGGTCAACAGAACTGATTTTTGTTTCTTTTTCCACTTCCCACAAAATCCACTGTCCATCTGTACCAGACATAGACCATCGCGTCTCCATACTTCCATCAATCGTATTTGCTTCTATATTCCCATCATTGCCGCTCGCTGTCACCTTCGCCACCTTCACAGCATTGGGATTTCGCTCAGCACTTTGTCCCAACGTAGCGTCCGGCACTTCGATTTCATAAAGTGTGACATCCGTTCCTTCCTGTACATCGGTAAACGTTATTTTTAGATATCTGGAAGTAGTCTCTGCAAATGCCACTTCTCCATAAATTTTATTCGCTGCACGAGTGACCGGCAATGTCGCAATTTCTGTGAATGCCGCTCCATCATCCGAAACTTCCAGTTTGACTTCCCTCACTCTATCCGCAACATTATATTCAAAAAATTTCATGTTTCTATATGTCACCGGTTTTTGAAAATCAAGCAGTAGCCAAGAATCTTTTCCCTTTTCTTTCGTACTCGCCCAACGTGTCTCCATGTCGCCGTCAATAGCCAAAGTTGGCGAGTATGTTTCGCTATAGTCACCTGATGAAGTAATCGTCGCTCCGGCGACAAGACTCGGCGAAACTGTCTGTGTTTTCGTATCACTTGCCGGTTTGGCGTGAGATTTATCAATTGGCGCTGCCGGATTGATGGCTGGTTTCGGTATCCGTTTCATGCTTTCCAGCAAATTATCAATCACAGCTGCATCCTTTTCGGAATCCAGGATATTATCAAAATCACTGATGGCGATGAATCCTTTCTCATCCCAGAACACTTTTTTGTTAAGCAACTGTTCTGATAATGCCCGAAGCGGAATAAAGGTCCGGTCATTGTAATCCTGTGCTGAAACATCTAACGTAATTTCTTCTTCGTCTATCTTTAAAATGTTCTTGCCAAGCACCATTGTTGCATGTTTTCCTTGATAATCTACGGATACCGTATCTGTGCTTGAATCAAAATCCACTTCGGCGCCCAGCGTTTCTGCAATGAACCGCACCGGCACCAATGTCCTGTCATTTACAACAATCGGTTTGACCGCTTCATTATTTTCATCAATTGGAACCTGAGTGGTATGCACAATCGCTTTAGGTTGGTCGATCCCTAATATAACCGCTTTATGAATACGGTATTCTTTGCTTGCTTCCCAGTCCGCCCGCTGCTGTACATATAAGCTTTGCGGCGTTACCGGTCCCGTTGGCGATTCAATATATCCATTTCCCACAAGCGGCTGTCCTTCATAGACAAATTGCGTAGCTCCCTGCTTGTTCGCATAGTTCAGCGTACCTTCTCCTGCAGTCTCCACTTCTTCTGCCGGCATCAGGGATCCAACACCAATAGCAAAATTTTGTGCCGTTGGCGGTTCTGATACAACGGTCATTGCCGAAGTACAGTTCCAAAATACAATATTAGCGCCTGCCCAGCCATGTCCTGTCCCTGAATTACCGCGGTTGACAGCTTCAAACGTTCCACCGCCTTTGTTCGGATTTTTCTGTACAATGTTGTCATACAATGTACCGCTTGCCCAGCGGTGATGTGGTTCCGATACCGAATTGGATTGGATTGATACATTATCATAAAACACATTCGGTCCTACTACCTGCGAACCGTTCACCCAGTCGTGCCATCCTGTTTCTGCATGACATCTTGTGACGAGCACCTGCTGACCGCACAGGTTAAAACTATAACGCAATCCACCAACAATACGCGATTTCATATCCAGACAAGTACAATCCTGTACTGTCACTCTCCTCGCAGTTCTTTCCACTGATACGCAAGAATATGCATAATGGATTGCTGTAACATGCTGTACCCAACAGTCTACTGCATTTTGTAACTGAACAGCAATCCAGCCATGGTTTTCATCCGTATCGCTGGTATAGGTAGAATCTAGATAAATATTTTCAACGGCACAATTGGACACTCTGCCATCCCATTTAAATTTGAACACCGACCCGCCACCATATTGTGCGTCTATCGCCGTAGTAATGGGCGATTCTATCGTAATGGTATTGCCTTCAATTTTTGTAATTTGACGTTGCCACTGAAGGTCAAATCCGCCAGGCGCCCACTGCGTTGCCGGCGCCGGAATTTTATCCATACCAAGATCAGAAATCCACGCTTCTGTTGACGGACGGTACACAATGATTTCATCGCCCAAATTAAGAGAACTTGCGTCTGCAACAGTAAACGTTCTCGCTCCAACCCCCACATAATTGTCGGTTATCTGAATCTGGTCTCCGTCTTTTGTGACACTGCCACTCCCCTGTATAATAACCGGATTATACTGCTCCGTTCCGTTTGCCAAAATTACTGTTCCGTCTGTAGAATCTCCTTCACCACGCAACACAACACCGTTCGCTTTGATATATATAGATTTTGCAAGACGGTAGGTCCCTTTTTTCAGGAGCAGCGCTCCGCGTATTCCGTTTTTGTCCATTGGCAGTTCAGATACCTTGTCAATTGCCGCCTGTATGTATTCCGTGTCATCGCCTTCTCCGACAGATGGTGCCAATTCCATTACAACCGGAACCTCTGGAATAGGTTCATCGCCATTTTTATATCCCACCCGTGAGAAATCCATCATCACATCACCTTGTTCGTTGTATGGCGGATAGCGCAAATGTCCATCTTCTCCCATGGTCACAATTTGCGCCGGTTTGGGCGACTCCAATTCTGTCAGCGTTTGTACTGCTGCTCCCCATCCTGGCATTGCCGTACTGAGTATGCAAACCAGTGTTAAGAACAATACTAAAATTCGTTTCAAAAGAACCCCTCCTTACGTTATCATTTAAAATCTACCACCATTTTAGATGGATTTCATAAAAATGTCAACCAGCAAAATAAGATTTTTTCGTTTTTGTCCTATCTGCTTTTCATTTTGTCCTATCCCTCTCCATGACGTTCGCTCCCCATAGAAAGAAGCTGCTCCATGCCTAAGGCATAAAACAGCTTCTTTCTATTTTCGATTTCAGTTCTATCCGTCATTTTCGGACATACCGTTTTTATGATTCACTGTAATTTCAGGCTCTAATAATTCTCGCCACCCTGTCCTCTCCTACGCCAAAACGTGTACAGTAAATGACCTTATCTTTTATCGAAATCACATCAAAAGCAGTTTCCGTAATTGTGCCAAACTCTCTTTCGGGGCTGGCTGGGTCCCATTTCCCCTTATCCACACCGGTTCCGCTCTGCGTATCAATTGCAACAATTTTGCCGTCATACACAAGATTATCATAATGCAAGTGCCCTGCTATTGCAGCAACCACATTGTCTGCCCGTTGCATTGCATTCCAGAGCCGGTCACCGTTCACCATATACTCATTTCCACCTACACAATCCGGGAAATGTCCCTTGGCGCGAATCGGTGCATGTGAAAAAACGATAACTTTTTTATCTGTTTGAACTGTTTCTTTAAACCACTGTAGCTGCTCCATTGAGATACCCACTTCGTTTACCGGATATACCGGTCTTCCATTATTATCAATGCCATAATAGAAATCTGATGTGTTGAGGAAAATGAATCGATATCCCAAGCTTTCAAAATCGATATAATAATAGTTCCCATCCGTCGGGTTATATTTCATACAAATTCTGTGCAAGTCTTCCGGATACAAAATGTATTCAGAAACATCCGGCTTTTTTTCGCCCTCAAAATTCGGAAAGCTCTTAAGCGGTTCAACCGATGGTGCAGTAACGCAATCGTCATGGTTCCCGATACAGCAATGAACAGGAATGGTGAGCTGATACAACGCTTCCATGATTTCCTCAATTGATTCATGCGCTTTTTGGGGATCATCATGATAATCGTTGCCTAAATCACCACCACAAACAACGCACTGCAGTTTCGGTAACTTGTCTATTATGTATTGCATGGAAGCTACGGTATCTAAAGCCGATTCATAGTCATCTTCTGCATAATCCGAATGTTTGGGACAATCCCACTGCGACAATCCGTTGTGTGGGTCTGTATAGAAAATAAAATTAAGAGGCGCGTCTATTTTCTTTATCTGCTCAATCTTTGCGTCATAATGATTGGTTAAATATGATAAATCTTTTTTCATTGATATGTCTCCTTTTTTTCATTGCTCCTCTTTTCTCCAATAAATGCGTTATTATCCTGTAATATTTTTCTAAGTTTCTTTACATCAACGTTGGCTGCCGAAACGCCGCCTTGTACTGCCAGCGCTGCTGCTATCCCTGCCGCCTGCCCCATACATGCACAGGTCGGCATTGTTCTGAGTGATGACTGCGCCTCATGCGTTGCAGAAATACACCTACCCGCTGCCAAAAGATTTTCGGCGCCACTACTCGGAACAAAGCAGCGATAAGGAATTGTGTAATACTCATCCGGTTTAAATTCGTGCATATACGTCCCTGTACCGTCCGGACTGTGAATATCTATCGAATACCTGCACGCTGTAATGGCGTCGTCAAATACTGTAAGGTCAAGCAAATCCTGCTCGGTTATCGTGTATTTTCCCTTTATCATACGACTTTCGCGCACACCGATTTCCGCTGCCGATGAAAGAATCTGTGCATTTTCAAATCCCTCGCAGTTTTCCTTTAAAAATGTAAATAATTCCATCATCTGCCGTCTGCCCTCGGTTTCACTATCGCTTAAATCTTTCGCATTAATCGGCGATTTTCTTACAATTCTCGTCGAGTTTAAATGCAGGACACCATCTGACATATGCACAAATTTCAGCACATTTTCCCTCGGATTTGTGATTTTGTCTTCTTTTTGGAACTGTGCATATAACGCATTGATTTTATCATGGTTTCTAAATGCAGTGTCAACATCCACTTCCGACAATCTAAAACAAAGCGTCATAGGCTGGCAAAGGCCGTCGCTCTCTCTACCTATTTGATATGCACAGCCTGCCATTGCTGCAAGGTCAGCGTCACCTGTGGCGTCAACAAAGAATTTTGCCCCGTAGCTTTGCGTTCCACTCTTATTCACAACGCTGACCGACTCAATTATTCCGTCTTTGCATACAGCGCCGGAAAGGTAAGAATGGAAAAGAATGTCCACACCTGCTTCTATACACATATTGTCAAGAACAACTTTTAATATTTCTTCATTAAATGTAACTTTATTTCTGTGAAGTCCGTCAAGCACCTGTAATTTGTCAAGAATTTCTCGAAATATTCCGTCTGAAATCATTTTCGTCTTTCCGTCTATTTCGCCGGTATAAACCATAAATGGATTGACAAGACAGTTACACGCTGCACCGCCTAAAAAACCGCTTTTTTCTATCATGAGTACCTTCATACCCTGCCGGGCGGCAGAAACTGCCGCCGCGACACCCGTAAGTCCGCCGCCTGCTACTATCACATCATATTTCATATTCATAACTCATCTTTCCTATTAATCTCTATTGAATCTCAAATGTATACCGTCCTATGTAATCTTTCGCTGAAATCTGTATATATATTTGGTCTTTGTCATATTCTTTCGGCAACGCAAATCTAAAGCTATAGGAACCTCGGTTATTTGTTGTGGTCACATCTGACCACAGCAAATTGTCAAGATACGTCGTCATATTATAGGTTTCTGCTTTCACATCAGGGCTCAGCACAGTTATAATGCACTCACCGCTTGTGCTGGTTCCTGGCAGTCTTCCACTGACAGTAATTAGTCCTCCGCTTTGCATACATTTGATTCCCGCATCATTACCCCAATAGTTCAGCTTTGCAGCGGCAGTTAATGGTCTGAGCGTCGCCATACTTTCCACTGCCATAACCTTAAAGCTTTCCATGTTTGGAATATCAGCAATGGAGTACTGCTTAAACGCTCCGCCGCTGCCAACATCTTCCGTGCTGATATCACTCTGAATCAACTTTCCTCTCTGGTCATATGCTGCCATAATCACATTCATTTGAGTGTTATCCTCCACGCCGGGCGTGCTGATATCAACATCAATTGTATCCGCATCTTCCGGTAAAAACCGCATGTTGTCTGCGGAAAGGGAAATAGAACAGTCCTGTTTTATGTAATCAACGCCTTTTACATAAACAAGTTCGGTTTCGTAGACCCCAGTGTAAGAACCCGACTCATTTTTGATATATTGTGTATTTCCATACATATCGCTGACTTCAAAATACGGCTTATCACTTTGATAGGTATATTCCGCTCCCTGCGGCGTTCCCGAAGAACCATATTCATCATATTTCCAGAAACACATGATTTCTTCCTTATCGGCATTGATAAACCGATATGCATATAGATTCGCTTTATCCGACATATTTTCTTTGAACGCTGCGTCTCCTACAATATCATTAAACGCCGCCGCCACGATATAGGCAGGTTTTGCCGCAAAGGGTGTTTTGTCCTCGTGGGATTGCACAATTCCGAATTTATTTTCCTGATAGAACCAGCCCGCATAATTGTCTGCAAATGCATAATGGAACACCTTGTCAATCAAAGCCGTATTGCTGTAATACGCAAACGATCTTGCATACCGCCGCGCCTGTTCCTCCATATTCGACTGCCCCATAGTTTGTGCCGCAGCCGAACTCATGTCCTCGGCCGGCCATCCTGTTTCCGTCATCCAGGCTCCTTTTGTGGAATCCTTCGCTTTTAAGGTATTCGTAAAACCTTGCATCAGATTCACCAATGTCGGCACATACTCCGCTTCTGCCATAAAGTCATAAGCGTGGAAGCTATACATGTCGCATACATCAAGGATATCATTTTCAAAGCAGACTG
>CATIYX010000156.1 GCA_949739095.1 uncultured Clostridia bacterium
CGGGCATACCGCCCAAACGGGACAATATTATCCGTCCGTTACTTTGTCTGACACGACAGGAAATTGAAATATATTTACAGCAGAATGGAATTTCTTTTCGGACGGATAGCACAAATTTTTATAGTGATGTTACCCGCAACCGGATACGGCTGGAATTGATTCCGCAGTTGCAACAAGACTATAATCCGGAAATTGTAGAAACACTTTGCCGCACGGCGGAAATCATGCGGCAGCAGCAAAACGACTGGGAAAAGCAGACAGAGCAGTTTATCAAAACATATGTAAAGCAGGAGAAAAATGGCTGGTGTGTAGCGGCGGCGGAGTTGCTGGCACATGGCAGTACGGTGGGACATGCTGTGCTGTGCCATATGGCTGGCAACGCGCTGGAATGGGGACACTTGCAAGCAATTTGGCGAATTTTGGAGAAAAATGAAACAGGCAGCCGGATTGATTTGCCGCATGACATGGTTGCGGCGTTGTCTTATGGAATATTAACTGTGGGTTTCGGAAAAAAACATATGACGGAATTTTCTTATATACTTCGGCCAGGGGAAACCTGTTTACTTTCGGAAGCAGATTGTACGGCAGGTGTGGACTGGGCAACAGAAAAAGATAAAAGGCAGGAATCAGTGCATATCATGCCCTATCATGGAGAGCCTATTTTGATTCGCAGCAGACAGCCGGGCGACCGTATTCGTACAGGCGGACGGTTGCAGCGGGTCAAACAAATGATGATTGATGCGAAAATACCACAGGAACTACGGGATAAGATTCCGGTTGTGGAGGTAGGCGGCGACATTGTCTGGGTATATGGGCTACGGCACGCGGATACGCCGCATGATGGGACACCAATGATAAAAATATGGATAAAGGAGAAATCGACATGCATCAGGATTTAAAAGAAATTTTGCTCACACAGCAGCAGTTGGCGGACAAAACAAAAGAACTGGCGCAGAGAATCTCAGACGACTATCGTGATAAAGAGTTTGTAATGGTGACAGTGCTCAAAGGCGGATTTATCTTTGCCTCTGATTTGGTGCGGCAAATGAACATTGATGTGGATATTAATTTTATGGCGGTTTCCAGCTATGGCAGCGGGACACGTTCCAGCGGAAACGTGAAGATCGTCAAAGATCTGGACTCCGATATTCGCGGAAAACATGTGCTGATTGTGGAGGATATTGTTGACAGTGGACATACTTTATCTTTTCTTATGCAGTTGATGAAAGACCGCGGCGCAGTGGATGTAAAAATTTGTACGATTTTAAACAAACCGTCCCGGCGCGAGGTGGATATTGACGTGGCGTATTTGGGCTATGACATTCCTGATGAGTTTGTTGTGGGCTATGGATTGGATTATGATGAGCGTTATCGTAATCTACCCTATCTTGGAACTTTGAAAGAAGAGGTTTATAATTCCTGATTTTTAGGTATAATAAGAGGAGCGGTAGCAGTGTAGCGGAGAATCGATACATAACCGCATAGAAAATCGCGGTAGAAAAGTGATAGAATGAATAAAAAAGGGGCTCTATCATTTGGAAATTTTGGGAATTACAAGGCATTTTAGTACTTGTAATTTCATATAAAGTATGATATATTATATAATACGGGCATTTTACGAAGAATAACCGTTAGGATTCATAAATAGAATGACATAGGTTCGGTTAAGGAGAGTGATAGAGCCTTGAAGAAATATTTGAAAAATATTAGTTTTTATGTTTTACTGTTTGCTATTATGGTGGTAGTGTATATGTTGATTGTGCAGCCGCCTAAGGAAGAACCGAAATATTTTTCCGATTTGGTACAGAACATAGAACATGACAACGTGGAAGAACTTGTGATTGAAGAAGGACAGGCAACGGCGAAACTAAAGAACAATGACAAACCAATCGTAGTGGACGTACCGAGTATTGGCGCGTTGCTGGAATTCTCTTCTCCGAAACTGAAAGAACAAATGGTGAATGGAACCATTAAAGTGAGCACGCCAACGCCACAGCAAATGCCATGGTGGTTGTCCATGTTCCCCTATTTGATTTTAATTGTGATTATGGTGCTGTTCTGGATATTTTTCTTCCGCCAGGCGCAGGGCGGCGGTGGTGGAAAAGCCATGAATTTTGGGAAAAGTAAGGCAAAGATGCTCACTGAAGACCAGAAAAAGGTCAACTTTGGCGATGTTGCTGGTGCAGATGAGGAAAAAGCAGATTTGGAAGAAATTGTGGAATTTTTGAAGAATCCGGCAAAATATACGGCACTAGGCGCGCGAATCCCTAAAGGCGTTTTGCTGGTGGGACCTCCCGGAACCGGTAAGACTTTGCTAGCAAAAGCGGTTGCAGGGGAAGCGGGCGTACCGTTCTTCTCTATTTCTGGTTCTGATTTTGTGGAAATGTTTGTCGGTGTAGGTGCATCGCGTGTGCGCGATTTGTTTGAAGAAGCCAAAAAAGCAACGCCTTCCGTGATTTTCATTGACGAAATTGATGCAGTAGGACGTCACAGAGGCGCAGGTCTCGGCGGCGGCCATGATGAACGCGAGCAGACGTTGAACCAGTTGCTGGTGGAAATGGACGGATTTGGTGTGAACGAAGGCGTTATTGTGATTGCCGCAACGAACCGTCCGGATATTTTGGACCCAGCGCTTTTGCGGCCGGGACGTTTTGACCGCCAAATTGTGGTGAACACACCAGATTTGCAGGGACGCGTTGATATTTTGAAGGTTCATGCAAGAAACAAAAAATTTATGCCGGATGTAGATTTAAGAGTGGTTGCAAAAACAACCGCCGGATTTACGGGCGCAGATCTGGAAAACTTGTTGAACGAAGCGGCATTGCTTGCGGCGCGAAAAGATAAAACGGCAATTTCTAATGATGATATTCAGCAAGCGCTGATGAAAGTCATGATGGGTGCAGAAAAGAAATCGCGCGTCATGAGCGACAAAGAGAAAAAATTGACGGCGTATCACGAAGCAGGTCACGCAGTTATTACACGCCTGATGCCGGGGCAGGATCCTGTGCATGAGGTATCTATTATCCCACGTGGTCGTGCAGGCGGATATACCATGCATTTGCCGCAGGAAGATAAGAACTATGCAACACGCGGCGAAATGAACGAGACCATCCGCATTTTGCTTGGCGGACGTGCGGCAGAGAAAATTATTTTGGGCGATATTAGCACAGGTGCGTCCAATGACATTGAACGTGCGTCTGATACAGCACGCAAGATGGTAACGCGTTATGGAATGAGCGATAAATTGGGTCCTATTGCGTTTGGTACTTCTCATGAAGAAGTGTTTATCGGACGCGATTATAACCAAATGCGGAACTATAGCGAAGATGTGGCAATTCAGATTGACGAAGAAGTGCACAGCATTGTAAACGAAGCTTATCAGGATTGTATCAATTTGCTCACAGAACATATTGATAAACTGCATGTGATTGCAAAAGCGCTTCTTGAATTTGAAAAATTAGATGGTAAAACCTTTGAAAAACTGTTTTCCGGCGATACGGCAGCTGCGGAAGCGGCGCTGGATGCACAGCAGGAAGAAGAGAGCCAAGAGGAAAAAGTCATGGATACAGAAGATAAAACGGAAGAATAGGCTTGTGGAAAGAGGGTTCGCGGTTCGCGCTCCCTCTTTCGTGATATCATAACCGGCTTGCAGCAGCAGGAAAAATTGTGTTCACAGGAGAAATTTGGGGAGACAAAAGAGACCGGCAGAGCCGGGTGCAATAAGAGAAAGGAATGTCAACGATATGAAGATGATGGAAAAGCTCTTCGGCACATACAGCGACAGGGAACTCAAACGGATTTACCCAATCGTCGATAAAATTGAAGCGTTGGAAGAGGATATGAAACAGTTAACAGATGAACAACTGCGTGGTAAAACAGCAGAATTCAAACAGCGACTGGCAAATGGAGAAACACTGGACGATTTGCTGCCGGAAGCGTTTGCGGTTGTACGTGAAGCAGCAGACCGGGTGCTGGGGCAGCGGCATTTCCGCGTGCAGCTCATTGGTGGTATTATTTTGCACCAGGGACGTATTGCAGAGATGAAAACAGGGGAAGGAAAAACATTAGTATCAACACTTCCTGCCTATTTGAATGCCCTAACAGGCAAAGGTGTTCATATTGTCACAGTCAACGATTATTTGGCAAACTATGCAAGCGAACTGATGGGGAAGGTGCACCGGTTTTTAGGGCTTAGCGTGGGACTTATTGTCAATGGA
>CATIYX010000157.1 GCA_949739095.1 uncultured Clostridia bacterium
AGACAGTACAGTCAAAAGGCAGAAAAGTTCTGTGCAGACCATTCCGCCTTTTGACTATGAGGCAGCAATATTAAAAAATGTATGACAGATAGAAAATAGAAATAGCAATTAGATTAACAAGGCAATGGAACAAGCAAATTTGTTGTATCAATGAAAAATACCCGTTCTGATGAACGGGTATTTTTTCGCAGAAAACAAAAATATGTGATATTATTGCGTAATCATGGAACCGATACCGGTATTCGTAAAGATTTCTAGCAAAATGCAATGGGGTATTCGACCGTCAATAATATGGACACGTTTGACACCATGGTCAATGGCATCAATACAACCATGCACTTTAGGAATCATGCCACCATTGATAATGCCCCGGTCAATGAGTTCTAAGGCGTGTTTTTTCGTAAGTTCAAAGATAATCTGCTTCGCTTCATCCAAAATACCTTGGATATCCGTTAGCATAATCAGTTTTTCGGCTTGCAGAGCGCAAGCAATTTTGCTGGCAACTGTATCGGCATTGATATTGTAAGTTTGTCCATTGTCGTCCGTTCCAATGGGGGCAATGACAGGAATATATTCTGCGGTTGCATTGTGGCGCAGCAGTTCAGTGTCAATGGAGACAATATCGCCGACAAAACCGATGTCTACTGGCTTTCCGTTGTCTGTAACCTCTGCCTTTTTACATTTGATTAAATTTCCGTCAATACCACATAACCCAATAGCTTTTCCACCTTTTTGATTGAATAGGGAAACAATTTCTTTATTGGTTTTTCCAACCAGCACCATGCGTGCAATATCAACAGTTTTCTGGTCTGTAACCCGCAGTCCGCCAACAAATTTGCTCTCAACGTTAAATTGTTTGAGCGCGCTGGTAATATCGGGACCGCCGCCATGCACTACAATGGGATTTACGCCGACATATTTCAGCAGAGTAATATCCTCCATGACAGAATTTTTTAAATCTTCATTAATCATGGCGTTGCCGCCATATTTAATAACGACCGTTTTGCCATACAGCGTTTGAATATAAGGCAATGCTTCCACCAGAATACTGGCTTTTTTAATTAATACATCCATTTCAAAACTCATAAATAAAAATCTCCATTCCGCCGCCCCTGCATACGGCATAAATAGTAAAATCAGGAATCTCTTATCGGCAGGGCAAAGGAATGATAAGAGATTTTTAATGTGCATATATGTTTCACAGCTGAAGGCAAGAAAAGATTCGCACGTGCTTGTTCCTTTCTATTTATAGATATTATAGATAATATCCGGCGGTGGCGATACCGGCTGTTTCCTCCAGTCCGAATAACAGATTCATATTTTGCACTGCCTGACCGGCTGCGCCTTTGAACAGATTATCAATGACGCTGATAATAATGATGCGGTTTAGACGTTCATCAATGCAAAAACCAATATCCACAAAGTTAGAGCCTGCTACATGGTTGCTTTCCGGCAGACCGGATTCATAGATACGAACAAAAGGTTCATCTTTATAAAATGCCTGATATAAAGAAACCACTTCTTTATGGGAAACAGATTTTTTTAAGTTTGCATAGGAGGTTGCAAAAATGCCGCGTTTCATAGGAACCAAATGTGGAGAGAAGGAAAGCATAATATCTTCTCCTGCAACCAGCGATAACTCTTGTTCAATTTCCGAAGTGTGACGATGTGTTGCGAGCTTATACGCTTTCATATTTTCGGTGCATTCGCAGAAATGATAGTCAATGCCGAGTCCGCGTCCTGCACCGGAAACGCCGGATTTTGCATCAATAATAATGTTTTTGGTATCGCAAATTCCAGCGGATAGCAGTGGCGCAAGTCCCAAAATACTGCAAGTGGTATAGCAGCCGGGATTGCCGATTAAATCCGCTTTTTTAATTGCTTCACGGTGAAGTTCCGGCAATCCATACACGGATTTTTCTAATAGTTCCGGCGCAGTGTGTTCTTGGTGATACCACTGTTCATAAATCTGAATGTCATTGTAGCGAAAATCACCGCTGAGATCAATGATTTTCACGCCTGCATCATATAAGGCAGGAATCACTTCTTTTGATGCACCGTGCGGCAAGGCGGTGAATACAACATCACACCGCTGCTGCGCTGTTGTCGCATCTAATTCTTCGCAGGGTAAATCAACTACATTTTTAAGATGGGGATATACTTCTGACAATTTTTGACCGACATAGCTATGCGACACGATATAAGTCAGTTTAGCGTTTGGATGAGAACTGATGATTCTTGCGAGTTCCACGCCTGCATAGCCCGTTACACCTAATATTCCAACACGGACTTGTTTCTTCATAGCAACATACATTCCTTTCAAAGTGAATTGTTATACAAACATTATACATGAAAGTGAATAAAAATGCAATATGAATCTATACAAAATTTTGGTATAAAAATGTCGGGATTTGTCTATAATAAATGTATAATTTGACAAAATAAGACAGGTAGTATATGGTAAAATAAGGAAATGACGCGAAATTTTACAAAGGAGGAGCACTATGGATATGACATTAACAGAACACCAAAAAACATTGGTGGTGAAAATTATTGGCGAACTGGATCATCACTATGCAACCAGAATTCGCGAAACAATTGATATTGAAATAAAGGATAAAGACATCCGTTTACTCATTTTTGATTTGAGTGCACTGGAGTTTATGGATAGTTCCGGAATTGGTGTTATCATGGGACGGTTCCGTCTAATGAAAGAACAGGGTGGGAAGGTTTGTGTGGCAGGTGCAAAAGATAGTTTGAATAAAATTATCTGTCTCTCGGGTCTCTCGGGACTGATTGGTATTTATGGCTCAGTGGAAGAAGCAATGAAGGGAGGACGGGTAGCATGAAGGATTTTATCAATTTGGAATTTCCGTCTAAATCAAGTTATGAATCATTTGCGCGTGCAACAGTCGGCGCATTTGCAGCACGGCTAGACCCGACGATTGAAGAATTATCCGATATTAAGACAGCAGTTTCAGAGGCTGTTACGAATGCAGTGGTACATGGATATCAGGGGAAAGAAGGAATCATATACATAACCTGTGGTCTGGAAGGACGTGAATTGACAGTGGAAGTGACTGACCACGGCAGTGGCATTCAAAATATAGAACAAGCGCGTCAGCCTTTGTTTACAACGAAGCCGGAGGAAGAACGGTCCGGTATGGGATTTACAATTATGGAGACTTTTATGGATTCTTTGAAAGTAGATTCTGCACCGGAAAAAGGAACAAAAGTTATGATGAAAAAAGTGTTGTCCACTATGGAAGTGTAGAAGGGCGGGAAAAATGAAACAGAATGATAATTTGCAGCTTGTTTCATTGGTCCAGCAGGGAGATAAACATGCAGAAGAATTGTTAGTCCGTCAGAATACACCGTTGGTTTGGAGCATGGTAAAACGTTTTCAGGGACGAGGGCAGGAGCCGGAGGATTTGTTTCAACTTGGATGTATTGGGCTTTTGCGTGCTGCACAGCGATTTGATTTTTCAAAAAATGTTCAATTTTCAACCTATGCTGTCTATATGATTATCGGAGAAATGAAACGATTCCTGCGCGATGATGGACTGCTGAAAGTGAGTCGGAGTGTGAAGGAGTTATCAGCGAAAGCAAAAGCAGCGCAGGAGGCGATTGAAAAAGAAACAGGACGGGAAGCTAAAATGACAGAAATTGCACAGCGTCTTGGTGTTAATACAGAAGAACTGGCTGCGGTCTATACGGCAAGCCGACCACCGGAGTCTCTGGATGCAGCGGTATATGAAGGAAAAGACGGTGGACAAGTATCCCTGCTTGATACACTGCCGGATGAGGGGGCATTTGACGAAGAAGTTATCAACTGTGTTACTCTCAGAGAGGCAATGAAAATGTTGGGAGAGCGAGACCGGAAAATTTTGCTGTTGCGGTTTTATCAAAACAAAACGCAAAGTGAAGTATCCGCGCTGCTTGGTATTTCTCAAGTACAGGTATCACGGCTGGAAAAGAAGCTGCTGCGGCAGTTGCGAGAACACATGATTTCATAGAAGAACAGTTAGAACATCTCCTATGGTAGTTTTGTTTTACCATAGGAGATGTTTTTTTATAAAATATTTTGAAGCGTTTTTAAAGAGAACTACTACTGTTTGTGCCAGTAGTAAGAAACATATAAGAGTTGCAATAGAGACTATTCCTCTATATATTCAGCGATGTCCTCTAATCGGCAGTCAAGAATTTTACAAAGTTCATTTAAGGTATAAGTATTTATGTTTCCGTTTTTGCGCAGCCGATCTAATTGACCGGTACTAAAACCATATTTTTTAATTAGTTGATATTGGGAAATACCTGTTTTTTTCATTGTTTGCCATAGTTTTTCGTATATTATCAAGGCAATTCGCCTCCTTTACCCTAGTATAAAATATTGTCAATATGTTGATAATTGCCCGTAAATGGGCTATAATACTGTACAGAAGACGTATAAATGGAAGATATAAAGTATAAGTTTTGGTCTCCGATGAATAATGCAGATATATTCAAAAAACAGATATCATTGAATACTTGGAGGAGGAAGCTTAATGGGGACATTTATAGGACTATTGGAGTTTGTAGGACTGTTAGGTTTTTGGGGTGGAATTATTTTTTTGATTTTAATGATTATTATTGCAATAAAGAAAAAAACTATTACAAAAATGTTTATAGGATTTTCGGTTTCAATAATATTGTTCGTATTAGGTTTTTCATTGCCTAGTAATTTGAATATAAAAAAAGCAACAGTAGAATCAACAGTGGAAACATCTACTGAATCTATACAAGAAGATACTATGTCTGATAATAAGAAATAGAAAAAATATAATTCTAAGTAAGTGTTATTCAACAATTATATGATGAATTTTGAATATTAAAAGTGGCAGGGATACATAGTGAAAAACTATG
>CATIYX010000158.1 GCA_949739095.1 uncultured Clostridia bacterium
AAAGAAACCGGAAACCATCAACTATAGAACCTTGAAACCGGAACGAGATGGGTTGTTTTGCGAAAAGATTTTTGGACCCAGCAAGGACTGGGAATGTCATTGTGGAAAATATAAACGGATTCGCTATAAAGGTTTGGTATGTGACCGCTGCGGCGTAGAAGTAACACGCGCAAAGGTGCGCCGTGAGCGTATGGGTCATATCGAATTGGCGGCGCCGGTGTCCCACATTTGGTACTTCAAAGGGATTCCGAGTCGCATGGGACTGATTTTGGATATGACGCCGCGGACACTTGAAAAGATTTTATATTTTGCAGCTTATGTTGTAACAGACCCTGGCAGAACCCATTTGCAGAAAAAAGAGTTGCTAACTGAAAAAGAATACCGGGATAATTTGGAAAAATATGGTTCAGATAAATTTAAAGCAGCGATGGGTGCGGAAGCGATTCGTGATTTGCTGAGTGAAATCAATCTGGAAGAGATGGCAACAGAATTGCGGCAGGAAATGGAAACCGCACAGGGACAGAAAAAAGTACGTATCATTAAAAAATTAGAGGTCGTAGAAGCATTCCGTGAATCGGGTAACCGTCCGGAATGGATGATTTTGGATGTTGTTCCGGTCATTCCGCCTGAAATTCGTCCTATGGTACAACTTGATGGTGGACGTTTTGCGACATCTGATCTGAATGATTTATACCGCCGTGTTATCAATCGTAACAACCGTCTCAGACGGCTTTTGGATTTGGGTGCGCCGGATATCATTGTGCGTAATGAAAAACGTATGCTGCAAGAAGCAGTAGACGCTTTGATTGATAATGGTCGCCGCGGGAAACCGGTAACAGGTCCCGGCAACCGTCCGCTGAAATCCCTTTCTGATATGCTGAAGGGGAAACAGGGACGTTTTCGTCAGAACCTGCTCGGAAAACGTGTGGACTATTCCGGACGTTCCGTTATCGTAGTTGGTCCTAACTTGAAAATTTATCAGTGCGGTCTGCCCAAAGAAATGGCATTGGAACTGTTTAAACCGTTTGTTATGAAAAAACTGGTAAAAGACGGCGGCGCACACAACATTAAAAACGCAAAGAAAAAAGTGGAGCGTGCGGATGACACTGTATGGGATGTTTTGGAAGAGGTTATCAAAGAGCATCCGGTATTGCTCAACCGTGCTCCCACATTGCACCGTTTGGGAATTCAGGCATTTGAACCTGTACTGGTAGAAGGGCGTGCAATCAAGCTGCACCCACTGGTATGTACAGCGTATAATGCTGACTTTGACGGCGACCAGATGGCGGTTCACGTACCGTTGTCACCGGAAGCACAGGCGGAAGCACGTTTCCTGATGCTGTCTGTTAACAACCTGCTGAAACCGCAGGACGGTACACCTGTTACTGTTCCGACACAGGACATGGTTTTGGGTAGTTACTATTTGACGATGGCAAAAGGGGAAAGTGAACTGGATGGTGCGAAGCCCATTGCGGAGACATCTGCATCTATTCACTATGAATCTAAGGAAGCAGCGATTGAAGCCTATGGACGGCGCGATATCGGCTTGCATGACTTGTTTGAAATCGATGGCGTAGTGTATAATATTGCTCGTTTGACGATGAAAACCTTTGATACCAAAGAAGCAGCAGTAGAGGCGTTTGAAAAAGGTGAAATAGAAGAATATGAAACCTTTAAAGTGCCGAACAGTCTGTATGCGGAAGGGATTATTGATGGTGATTATACCATCACAACCTACCGTCATTTAACGATGAAAACATTTTCTTCTACAAGAGAAGCGGTTTTAGCGTATGATAACGGCATTGTGGATTTGCATCAGCCGATTAAAGTACGGATGTACAAAGAATTTGATGGGGAAAGACAGAGCCGTATCATACATGCAACGGTGGGTCGTATCATCTTTAATGATAAAGTACCACAGGATTTAGGCTTTGTAGACCGCAATAATGAAGAAACCAAATTTGATTTGGAAATCACCTTCAAAGGAACAAAGAAGAATTTGGAAAAAATTATCGACCGCTGTATCCGTGTGCATGGACTGACAGAAACGGCGATTATGCTGGATAATATTAAGGAACTTGGCTTTAAATATTCCACACGCGGTGCAATTACCGTTAGTATCGCGGACATGGAAATTCCAGCGTCCAAACCGTATTATCTGGAGAGTGCGCAGGCGCAGGTCGATGATATCACAGATAAATTTGAGCAAGGTCTCATGACAGATGAAGAACGGTATAAATGGACGATTACTGTATGGCAGGAAGCAATTGACCACATCACCACAGCGCTTATGAATAACATGGGTGAATATAACCCAATTAACATGATGGCAACATCTGGTGCGCGTGGTAACACAGGACAGATTCGTCAGCTGGCGGGTATCCGTGGTCTGATGGCGGATACAACCGGTAAAACGGTTGAAATCCCAATCAAATCTTCCTTCCGTGAAGGTCTGGATATTATTGAGTTCTTTATCTCCTCGCATGGTGCACGAAAAGGTTTGGCAGATACGGCGCTGCGTACAGCGGACTCTGGTTACCTGACCAGACGACTGGTTGACGTCAGTCAGGAAGTCATTATTCGTGAAGATGATTGTGGTACCAAAAACTACATGGTATTACGTGATATCTATGCAGAAAAACGTGGTGAAGGCAATGCAAAACCGCTTGAAACGCTGGAAGAGCGTGCAGTAGGGCGGACAGCATTTGAAGATATCGTTGACGAAAATACAAAACAGATTTTGGTGGCGAAAAACGAGTTGATTTCTGCCGATGCAGCAAAAGCGATTGTAGCAGCTGGTATCAAAGAAATCAAAGTGCGTTCTGTCATCACTTGCCGTGCGGATATCGGCGTTTGTGCAAAATGTTATGGCGCAAACCTGGCAAGCGGCGAACTTGTGAATGTCGGAGAAGCGGTCGGCGTTATTGCAGCGCAGTCCATTGGGGAACCCGGTACACAGTTGACCATGAGAACGTTCCATAGCGGTGGTATCGCGGGAGACGATATCACACAGGGTCTACCGCGTGTTGAAGAGTTATTTGAAGCACGTAAACCGAAAGGGCTTGCAATCATTGCTGAAGAAGCCGGTTTGGTTTCTATCAACAATACGCAAAAAGGTCGCGTTATAGAAGTGACAAATAACGAGTCCGGTAATGTGACAGAATATAATGTGCCGTATGGCGCGCATATGAAAGTCGCGGACGGCGATGTTGTGGAAGCGGGCGGCGAACTCACAGAAGGTTCCATCAACCCGAACGATTTGTTGCGTATCCGTGGGGCAGAGGCTGTGCGGGAATACCTTGTGCAGGAGGTACAAAAAGTGTACAAACTGCAAGGTGTGCAGATCAATGATAAGCACGTTGAGGTTATTATCCGTCAGATGATGCGTAAAGTGCGGATAGAGGAGCCGGGCGATACAGAACTG
>CATIYX010000159.1 GCA_949739095.1 uncultured Clostridia bacterium
CATCAACGGTTTGTTTTCAAACCGTCCAAATTGCACAAGCGGCAAAGCGCGTTGCGTATGAACCAACGCTGCCGTCAGCAAAATTGCCATCAGCACACAGCAGACCACCGCTGCCGACCGCCAGTGCACCTTGTACCAGCGCGCCGCTTGAAGCAAAAGCGGTGCGGCTGTCAGCACCCCTATGGCCACCAAACCATCTATCAAATGAACAAACAAAAACATGTGCTTGGATAAATCTGCTTCACCGTTTCCGAAAATGGGCAGTACCCATGCTGCCCACGCTGCCAAACAAACTGCCAGCAGTGCACCATAGGCGGCAAGTGATTCCCGTTTACGTTTTCGGCGGAGACACTGTACCACGCGCCACAGGGCAAACAGACCCAACAGCAACAACGCGGGCAGCATCACAGGAAAACAATATAGTACGCCGGAGCGTACCCGCAGCCAGCTCCAGCCGCTGCTGCGTTTCACATGCACCATCCGTTTGGAGGATAAATTCCCCAGATAAGGCGGGCGGATATAGGCACTGCACATCAACGCAGTGTCCATTTTCTCCAGCAGCCGCAGAGGATGGCGCAGATAAAATCCCATTACGCGTATTTTGGAAACCTTTTCATAGAATCCCTGACGGAACGCGTCCGAATAAATATCCATGGGATAGGACGGCTGATAGGCATGTGTTCCCGCCAGCGGCGCATATGCCGTGTCCAGTCTCAATTCCTTTAAATCTTGTTCCGGCGTACCGGAATTTTTCAGCACACCGAAAAATACTGCCTGATAATTGGTGTCATTTTCCATCCAGGACGGTATGCTGCCATACAGCGCGCCCTGACTTACCAGCAGTGCCGCGCATAAAACGCCTGCCACCAGTTTCATCCATTTCCCGCTGCCGCGCAGCAGAAGAAGGAACGACACTAGGGCAAACAGACATGCCAGCGGAATGTTTGCCAGTTTGGAGCCGCCAAAGAAATAGAGCGTCACATAGAGCAAAGCCCAACTGCACCACCGCTGCGGATTTTCATACAGCCGCAGCCACAGTCCCACTGCCAGAAGCAACGACACAAATTGCAGCGCTTCGCCGTAGAATGAATGGAAATAGAGCACATAGCCCGCGTCGCAAAACAGAAACACCAACAGCACCGCCGCCAATATACGACGCTTGACGGTGCCGCGCGGAAAATGCCGCAGAACCAGCCACAGTGCTGCCGCCAGTATCAATGCATAGAGCAGCGCCAGAAACGCCAGATTATAGTTGTCCACGCTGCTGCCCACAAGCTTATTATAGAAAAAGTTCATGACTTTAGAGCCTTGAATCAGCACAAACTGCGGCGAGAAATAGAGTCCGTCGTCCGTAGTGGTAAACAGCGACGCCACCTGCTGCACCGTGTTGCTGCCCTCTAAATCCATGACATAATACTGCTGAAACAAAAAACTGCTTCGTCCGTCGCCGGTGGGATGAATACGGTTAACGTTCATCACCCGCGCAAAATCTCCGTTGTCGCTCAAGCCCGCGTTTTGACCCCAAAACAGCGTTACCAGCACGGAGGTCAACACCAATGCCGCACCGCAAACGGGCAAAAGCCGCTCTATCCACCACCGGATATTTTTGTGTTGTTTTTCTTTTGTTTGAATAGGTCAAGCCCCCTTCCGTCCCTGTGAACAAGAGCGGTTCCGAGTCGTATTCCGACGAGGAATTTCTTATAGTAATAATCGCTCCCGTAGCTGTTACATCACGCGTTCCGCCACAAATGCCACCACAACTGCCGCCAGTGCAACGGTGACCAGCCCATGTCCGAAATAGGATAATAACAGTGCCGCTGCCAGCGCCAATATCGCGCTAAGAGTGCTGGATGTGGAATATAATATTGCCGGAAATGTCATACCCGCCAGCACGGCGTAGGGCATGTAATATAAAAAGGAATTCACAAACGGCGATTTGATTTTGTGCCGCACCGCCACCAGCGGCAACACGCGCGGAATATAGGTCACCAGCGCCATGGTCAAGGTGGCGAGTATTATGTAAACAGATGTCATGCTTTGTCCTCCTCCGTCTCCGCGCCGGTACGCAACGGCATGAGCCACGCCGCCGCCACACTTGCCAGCACTGCCGTGATAATCACGGACCAGCCCGCAGAAATGTTACACAGTCCCGGCAGATAATACAACGCGCAGCTAATACCCACCGCCAGTAGTGCTGTACATAAAATGCCTTTGGATTTCTTTGCACTGGGCACCACAATTGCAATGAACATAGCATAGAGCGACACGCCGAACGCTGATTTTACCGACGCCGGCAGCAATGTGCTCGCTGCCGCGCCCACCCATGTGCCTGCCGCCCAGCCGCAAAACGGTCCGATAATTAGTCCCATCATGAAGGCAAACGTCAGTGTTCCCTGCTGCATGGACGCAATGGCGTAAATTTCGTCTGTAATACCAAATCCGCAGGTCAGCCGTTGTGCAAACGTCATGGCAGGGTCCACTTTTTGCGACAATGCCAGTGACATCAGCATATAGCGGATGTTGATGATAAAGGTTGCTGCAGCAATTTCCACCAGCGGCGCACAGCTTATCATCAGTTTTGTGCCCGCGACCTGTCCTGCCGACGTCAGATTGGTCATGGAAATCAGAACTGCCTGTAAAATGCTTAAGCCTCCGCCCTGCGCCAGCATACCAAAACCAATGGATACCGGAAAATATCCCAGCGCAATGGGCATTCCTGCCCGCAGCCCCTTTTGAAATTGTTGTCTCATGCCGGAAAATCCCCTTTTTTTCGTTCTGTATGGAAAATCTGTTGTTTTTTACCGCCCTGCGCCTTTAAAAAATATATAGATAAATTTATTGTAACATAAAAAGCCGCCGCCGTCAAATAGGGAGCACTATGACTCTTTTTTGTTCGCTCCACTGCCGGCAATTTTCTCCAATATCTTGTAATAAATTATAATTTATGGTATAATAGTCACAAAGTGACTATTATAAAATCAAAAGCGCCGCCGAATTGTTTCATCGCTTCGCTCGAAACCGGCGATGCGCAAAATTATA
>CATIYX010000160.1 GCA_949739095.1 uncultured Clostridia bacterium
AGCCAGCATTATCATTAGTAACGATACACATACTGCTTTTCGCATCAAATTCCAGCAATCCTTTCCCGCTTACAAACAGCCGGACAGATGACGAATGATATCCGTTGGTGCCATAAAAGCCATTCCCAGCTCTGCCGCCGCGCGGTCACCCGCCATACCATGCAGAAATGCTCCAACTGCCGCACTGTTTGGAATGCCACGCGCTTCCAGCGTTGCAACAATGCCCGCCAGTACGTCACCACTGCCGCCCGTTGCCATACCAGGATTCCCCGTCGGATTTACATATGCAGTCCCGTCGGGATACGCAATGATGGTTTTTGCTCCTTTGAGGACCAAAACAACATCATGTTGCACTGCAAACGCACGCGCCATTCTCAGTCGGTTCTGTTGAATTTCCGCTACCGGCACCCCTGTAAGCCTTGCAAATTCGCCCGGATGGGGCGTTACTATCACAGGTGCCTGTTTTTCTTGTAATATATTTATATTCCGGCTAATTGCATTTATGCCATCCGCGTCAAGAATGATTGGAATTTCTATTTCCCTCACCAGTTGCTGCACTGCACGTTCCGTATCCGGCGCGCGACCCAGCCCCGGTCCCAAAAGCAACACATCCGATTGCTTACATTGCCGCCGCACCATGTCTAGACACCCTTCGTCCAGCCAATGGTCTGCCGGGAGCGGGACCGTCATCTGTTCCGTCAATTTCACCTCTAAAACTGCATTTAAATTCCGCGGCACTGCCACACGAATAAGCCCTGCCCCCGTCCGCAGCGCCGCCTCAGCCGCCAAATAGGCAGCCCCTGTCATACCGGTACTACCCGCAACAATACATATCCGTCCCATGCCCCCTTTATTTGTGTCTGGGTCAATTGGCGGAAGCTTTAAGCAATCTTCTTCTAACAGAAACGTGTCTGCTGGCTCCATGTTTGCTACATAGTCTGGCGTAGAAATGTGGCAGACCACGACTTCTCCTGCATATACTGCCCCTGGTAACACTGTCAGACCCGGCTTGCAAAATGCAAATGTGCATGTCAAATCTGCTTTGACCGCACAGCCGCAAACACTGCCGCAATCTGCATCAATACCGCTAGGGATATCCACTGCCACTACCGTAGCGCCGCTCTGGTTGATCCATTCTATCGCGCTGCGATAGGCGCGGTCAGTAATCTCTCCATGCACGCCAATTCCAAAAATTGCATCCACAATCACCGCGTCTGTCTCCAGTTCTGCCGGAAACTCTCTGCTGACGTCAATACCCATATTTTGTACAATTTCAAAATTCATTTTCGCATCGGACGGCAGTTCTTCCGCTCCATTTAGAAATATAATTTCCACCTTGCCACCACGGTTTCGCAAATGGCGAGCCATGGCAAAGCCGTCCCCCGCATTGTTTCCCTTGCCGCAAACAATAATAAACTGTCGTTCGCTGAGCGCCCCAAAATGTTGTTCCACCACATGAACCGCTTCCAGTGCCGCATTTTCCATCAATAGTAAGCCGCTAATACCTGCCTCTGATGTACAAAGGGCATCCAGACGCTTCATTTGTTTCGCTGTGATAAGCCGTTTCACGCTTCTCACCTTCTCTGCTATCATTTTTTACTCTACAGCAACCAATATTATTCTGCAATCACCGTCGCCACTGCATATTCTCTGCAATGGGACACACTCACATGAAACCGCGTCAAACCAAGTCTCTTCGCTTTTGTCGCCGCATTTCCATCCAGCCGTAACATCACTTCACCTAAGGAGCCGCGCAACACCTGCACCTCCCGCAGCAAAAATCCGCGCACACCTGTCCCCAAACTTTTAGCAAACGCTTCTTTTGCCGCAAAATTTGCCGCAACGGATTCCACAGGGAACCCCCGCTCTTGCAGCATGGCACGCTCTTCTCTTCCAAAATAGTCCTGTAAAAACCGTTTTTTCTCCATACTGTGTGCAATCCGGCTGATTTCTACGATATCTGTCCCAAGTCCCGCTATCATAACTCCGCCACATCCTCCGGCGCCAGGTGAACATCCTGAGGACGGTAACGTTTGAAAATTGCCAGCATTTTTCGTGTCGGTTCAAAAATAATCATTGTCCGTTTTCCCTCTCTCATAAAAACGGCAAAATAACGTCGCGCCTGTGGATTTCCGGAGGAAATATCCATCCGCTCCACAATATTCACGTTCTGCTGTTCCCGCTGAAAATCAGGGTCGTTCACCGGCGCCATCATTTCAATCTCTTTTGCATTCACAGAAAGTATCCGTGTTCGTTTACGCTTTGCGACAATCTTATCCACATCCATATCGGCATTGGTGACAATATATTCAAATTCCACTTTTCTTCCGGAAATGAGTCTATATGCCAGAAACCAAACTCCGGCTATAACCAGCAGAAACAATTGTCCTATGACAGGCATTCCAAGCAAAAACAGCAACAGCGCACATGTTAGGACAATTCCCAGCAAAATAATCCCAATGATAATGGCAACATCTTTCCCTGTTTTTTTTCGTTGCACTAAATTTTCATTAAAAAAATCCATTCTTCTTCTCCCTTTCGTTGTGTCATGATAGTATTTTATCACAATCCGTCATGTTTCACAAGCCTATTAACATAAAATCTTTTCGTTTTTTTTAGAAAGTGCTTGCATTTGGCAACAAAACAATTTATAATGGACACATTACCATCCATTACGGGGCGTAAATACGCCTACTTTTGTTAAATGCTAGTAAAGAAAATCAACGGAGGAATAGGTTCATGAAATTACATGCCAGACACACGCAAGCCGCCTGTTATGCCGGTTCTATGACGCAAGCTGCCAATGTCAACTTAGCGCCGCTTCTATTTGTGACATTTCAGCAGCAGTTTCATCTTTCTTTAGAACAAATCGGATTTTTGGTAACCTTCAATTTTACTATTCAAATCCTCACAGATTTCTTTGCAGCAAAGTTTGCTGACCACATGGGGTACCGTCTTTCTGTGGTGCTTGCGCATGTCTGCTCTGCTTTAGGGTTGATTGGTCTTGGTCTCTTCCCTTTTTTGTTTCCAAACGCCTATGTCGGCTTGCTTGCTTCAGTTCTGCTCTGTGCCTTTGGCGGCGGACTGCTTGAAGTGCTGATTAGTCCTATTATGGAAGCATTGCCAACGGAAAACAAAGCCGCCGCCATGGGACTGCTGCATTCTTTTTACTGCATTGGACATGTAGGCGTTGTTTTGCTGTCCACTCTATTCTTTATCTGTGTCGGTATACCGCACTGGTACCTGCTCCCCCTTCTTTGGGCAATTTTGCCGCTGCTGAATTGCATTGCCTTTTCCAAAGTGCCGCTCTATCCCCTTCCGGGCAGCGAACAGCCGCACCGGTTCCGCCATTTGTTTGGCATTAAAGTATTTTGGTTGTTTCTTCTTCTCATGCTTTGCTCCGGCGCGGCTGAACAGGCAATGGCGCAATGGTCCTCGCTGTTTGCTGAAACAGGGCTTCACGTTTCCAAAACGCTCGGCGACCTACTTGGACCCTGTTTGTTTGCTGTGCTCATGGGACTATCCCGTTTGCTCTATAGCAAATTTGGCAGTTCTTGTTCCTTAAAGTCTTTGCTTGGTATCAGCGCCCTGCTTTGCGTGGCAAGCTACTTAATTACTGTATTTGCACCACACCCGCTGCTATCTCTTGCAGGCTGTGCCCTATGCGGTTTTTCGGTTGGCATTATGTGGCCTGGCGTACTCAGCCTTTCTTCCCAGACCTGCCCTACCGGCGGCACCGCGATGTTTGCATTTCTTGCGCTGGCAGGTGATGTCGGCTGTGCTGGTGGTCCCGGTCTTGTCGGCTTTATCTCCGACACCGCTGGCGGCACGCTTAAACTGGGACTGGGCTGCGCCCTGGTATTCCCTACCCTGATGTTGGCAGTTCTACTGTTTCTTCGTCAAATCCATTCTGCTGCTGAAAACCGTACAATTCATTAACATAGTAACCTGTGTCTACCCTTGTTACCAGTTCGTGATATAAACCACGACAAAAAACAGTGTAAAAATCGTAGCAGTTTTAGCAAAAAATATTAAAACAATCAAATAGATATCAAAAACCGTAGTTATCTTAGAACATGATAACTACGGTTTTTCGTTCTGATGAAAGCGCACCGCAACATTGAGACCAAGAGAAAAATCAAGTACTGAAAATTGAAACCTCTAATATAATTTCAATTAATTTATTTTAGGTACCTTGACAATTTCGAAAACATATAGTATACTATCAAGGTACCTTGAATTATTAATGGAGTGAATATAATGAAAAAAAATTTATGCAAGGAAGAAAACATGGCACACTACGATGCTGCAAACATCAATGATAAACTAATAATCAATTTCAGAGACATCAAACATGTAATGCATTCTTTATATGAAGGGCGTGGTAGTCAAAAGCGTATTCTGATGCTTCTTTTAAAAGTGGGAACCATCACACAGCAAAAACTGACCGAAAAACTGGGCATTCAGCCAGGCTCCGCAAGTGAAGTGCTTTCAAAATTGGAAAAGAACGATTTGATTATCCGTACTGGAAATCCCAACGACCGCCGTACTACTGATGTGATGCTAACTGAACAAGGGCGGATTTTGGCAGAAGAAGCGTTAGAACAGCGACAAAAGCGCCACAAAGAGATGTTCACCTGTTTATCAGAGAAGGAAAAGGCAAACCTGCTCGCGCTGCTCGAAAAAGTGAACAGTGATTGGAAGGAACGTTACCAAAACATTGGAAGACATCCTCGTAGCAGGCACGGAAAACCTCACGCCCACAGCAATCATTCTGAACATTTTGCCCAGCGCGATGAAAAAAACGGACATAGCTGCGATGGTAACTGCCGTGATTGTCTCCATCCCTGTGCAAGAGGAGAACACCATCAAGAATATCACGACAATGCAAGAAATCATCGTGATAATGAGGAGCGATAACGAATTATGTGGAAATATATCAGACGCTATTTACCTTTTGCCATTCTTGCTGCACTATTTATGATAGGCGAAGTCATGATGGATTTAATACAGCCGAGTCTAATGAGTAAGATCGTGGACGATGGCGTGCTTGGACTGAATAGCGGCGGCGGAGATTTAAACTTAATCTGGAAATTAGGCTTCAGGATGATTCTGCTCGTGCTGTTTGGTGGCTTTTGCGGATCAATGAACAATGTATTTGTGCATATGTCCGGACAGAATATCGGCAATGAAATTCGGAAGGATTGTTTTCGGAATATTATGACGTTCTCTTTTCCCCAGCTTGATCAATTCGGTGCCGGTTCACTTGTGACACGGGTGACAAATGATATTACACAGGTGCAAAACTTTGTATCTCAATTCGTGCGCGGCATGATTCGGACTGTTCTTTTGACCTTCGGCAGCATGTACTTTATATTTCGTTTGAACCAAATCTTCGGTTGGATTGTTCTCTGTGCTTTTCCATTTGTGGTGGGCTGTTTGGTGTTTTGCCTATACAAAGCAAATCCATTGTTTTCCCGGCTGCAGTCTCAGCTCGATTCCATCAATGCCATTATGCAGGAGGATGTTTCCTGTATCCGCATTATAAAAGCCTGTGTAAGAGAAGTTTATGAAAAACTCCGCTTTGGAAAAGCAAATAATGCATTAATCAAAACACAACTAAAAATATTGGTTATTTTTTCCTTTATGAATCCGGTCATTAATGCGCTGATGTATCTTGTAGTAGCTGTTATTCTGCTCGTTGGTTCTTTTGAAGTTGGCGGCGGAGCAACAACTCCCGGTTCTATTATGGCTGCAATTACTTACATAACACAACTTCTTAACGGAATTTTGATGCTTGTTATGCTGTTTCAAAACATTTCAAGAGGTTATGCTTCGTGGAAGCGCGTAAAAGAAGTGTTGCACAGTCAACCGGAGCTAAAGGACGGAACTTTTGACGGCAATACAGAATGTCAGGGAGAAATTGAATTTCGGAACGTCTCGTTTTCTTATCCCGGCGCCGGTCAGACTATTCTTAAAAACATCAATCTACATATACACAAAGGAGAAACCATTGCTATTATGGGCACTACCGGATGTGGAAAAACTTCGCTTATAAATTTAATTCCGCGGTTTTATGATGTAACTTCCGGTACTGTTCTCATAGACGGCATTGATGTGAAAGAATATAAACAAAAAGCTCTGCGTGAAAAAATTGCTGTGGTTCTGCAAAAAAGTGAGTTATTCAGCGCAACAATTCAGGAAAATATTTCATGGGGAAAACTGAATGCGAGTCATAATGATATTAAATCTGCCGCTGCTGTTGCACAGGCGGATGTCTTCATTTCCTCTACAGCCGAGGGATATAACACCCTTGTAGCAGAACGTGGCATGAGCCTGTCCGGTGGTCAGAAACAGCGAATTTCCATTGCACGAGCCGCTCTGAAATCTGCTGAAATTTTGATTTTTGACGATTCCACCAGTGCACTGGATTTGAAAACAGAGGCAAATTTGTATGAAGCGCTGCAAAAAACGCATTCGGAACGCACAAAAATTATTGTTGCACAGCGCATTGCATCAGTACGCCGCGCCGATCGAATCGTTGTGCTGGACAATGGTAGAATTGCCGCTATCGGCACACACGAGGAACTTCAGAAAACTTGCCCGATATACAAAGATATTTGCCACTCTCAAATCGGAGAGGAGGAATAAGAGATGGCTGAACAAAAAGACCAAAATCTTGTGCAACGTAATATTCCGGGAATGATGAACCGCGGTCAGCGCTTTGCAGAAGTGCAACACGCCGAAAATGCAGGAGCAACACTAAAACGCATTGCTGTCTATTTTGCAAAAGAAAAAATTATGGTATTTGGAATGCTGGCTGTTGTCATTTTCGGAACACTATGCGGCGTGTATGCGCCAAGTCTGCAAAGCAATGCCATTGATATCATTGCAAAAAGCAGAACCGGAAATCTTATGGTGAGTTTAATTTTGATGGCAGCTGTTTATCTTCTTTACAGCGGCGGACAACTGCTGCAGGGGCTTATTTGCGCCAAACTAAGTCAGCGTATCGTGAAACGCATGCGGGAAGAATTGTTTGGAAAGCTGATAGATTTGCCTATACGTTATCTAGATACGCATTCACACGGTGATGTGATGAGCCGTATGACAAATGATATCGAAAACATTTCAACAACCGTATCGCAGTCGTTGCCCTCTCTGTTTTCTGGTATCTTGACAATTATCGGTACCGTTTCCATCATGCTGTGGTACTGCTGGCAGCTTGCACTCCTTAGCTTCGCAACAGTTATTCTGACAGTGACTGCTACAAAACTTCTTTCAAAAAAAGTACGGAAATTTTCACGCAAACGGCAGATGCTTCTCGGTCAGCTTAACGGCACTGTAGAGGAAATGGTGTCCGGATACCACACAGTCGTCGCCTATAATCATCAAGACGTTACAACAGAAGAATTTTGTAGTACTTCAGATTCTCTCACGAAAGCAGGAATCAAAACGGATATTTTCAGTGGCGTTATGGGACCAATTATGAACTGCATTGGCAATATCGGCTTTGTAATCATCGCCGCTTTCGGTGGATATTTTTCTATTAGTGGACTAATTTCTGTCGGCGTGATTTCTGCCTTCATTGTTTATGCAAAACAATTTAGTCGCCCAATCAACGAAATTGCGCAGGTTTACGGGCAACTGCAAACGGCAGTTGCCGGTGCAGAGCGTGTATTTACTGTGCTTGACGAAACGGATGAAGATAAATCCGGCAAAGAACTTGCTAAAGCGGATACTGCAACCGTTACCTTCCGCAATGTGAATTTCTCCTATTCCGCAGGACATCCTGTTTTGCAGGACTTTACGCTATCAGTACCTTCTGGCAAAAAGGTAGCTCTTGTGGGTGCAACCGGCAGCGGAAAGACCACTGTTGTCAATCTGCTCATGCGATTTTATGATATTGACAGCGGGGAAATCCTTATTAATCAGCAAAATATCAAAAATATTTCAAGAAACGATTTGCGTAAGAATATTGCCATTGTTTTGCAGGACACGGTTCTGTTTTCCGATACGATTCAGAATAATCTGAAGTACGGAAATATAAATGCCAGCTTTGATGAAATCGAAAAAGCTGTAAAGATGAGTCGCTGCAAAGAGATGATTGAATTGCTGCCACAGGGATACGACACCGTTCTGACTGGTTCCGGTGAAAATATCAGCAGCGGGCAGCGCCAGCTTCTTGCCATTGCCCGTGCCTTTGTCGCCGATCCAAAAATTTTGATTTTGGACGAGGCAACCTCAAATGTGGATACTCGCACTGAAAAAGCAATTCAGGATGCCATGCAGCTTATCATGCAAAACCGCACCAGCATTGTCATTGCACACCGTTTATCAACAATTCGTGATGCGGATGTTATTGTTGTAATGGATCATGGTAAAATTGTTGAAAGCGGCGATCATGATACGTTGCTTGCACAAAAAGGGAAATATTACGACTTATATATGACGCAATACGCCGGAATTGCAACATAATATCTGAAAAAGTGCGATAAAGATAATAAGCGGAAAGTAATCCCCCTTTCGCCTCCATATTACTCGTACTTTTCTGTTATCAATATCACGAAATCTATGCAATTTTTAATTGTTCGTCTGCATAAAGCTCGTTTCGTTTTATAAGATGGATACAAACCTATTATATCGCTAAAAAGCAGTGTACGAAAAAATCTGTACACTGCTTTTATTTATTTCTTATTAGGAATTCTAACAAAAAATATTACCATTTTTTCATCTCCCGTCCTACCAGAACCAATGCAAGAATACTTGCCAAACCATCTGAGATAGGGCCTGCCCAAAGAACGCCGTCAATTCCCCATATCAGAGGAAATATAATGACAAGCGGCAATAGCAGAAAAACCTGTCTGCTTAAAGATACTACCGTGCCAATTCTCCCATTTCCGATAGACGGGAAGAATTGAGCGCAGAGAATTTGCTGTCCCACAATAAAAGTGCAGAACAAGAAAACACGAAAATACCGCAGAGCAAACTCATAATAAAGTTCATTCCCGCTTCCAAATATACTTGTAAGTTGACGTGGAAAAAGCTGAAAACATAGAAACGCAACGATTGAAATACACAATACAATCATTGACGCTTTTTTAAAAGTTGTCTTTACTCGCCGGTAATTTCCTGCTCCATAATTATATCCAATAATCGGTTGTGTACTTTGTGAGATTCCAAAAATAACTGAGTTAAAAACAGTACTTATCTTTGTTATGATACCAACACAGGCAAGAGGTATATCTCGACCATACTTTGACAGTTCTCCATAATACCCGAGCGTATTATTCATAACAATTTGCACCGCAGTAATGGCAAGCTGATTTGCGCCCGCCGGAATTCCCAATGCAAAAATCCGGATTATACTTTCCTTTTTCAGTCTGAAATCACCTTTTGTCAGCTTAACTGTTTTAAAACGCAAGAAATATGCTAAAATCAAAACGGCAGATACACACTGTCCGATAATGGTTGCTAAAGCTGCACCTTTCATTCCCATGTTAAGTCCAAAAATAAAAATGGGGTCTAAAATGCAGTTGAGGATTGCGCCTGTCAATGTTGAAACCATTGCATAGTGTGGGCTTCCATCCGCCCGTATCAATTGACTTACACCTGTTCCTATCATAGCAAACGGTATACCTATCGAAAGAATTCGTGTATATTCCACTGCATATTCTAAGGTCTGACCTCGCCCTCCAAATGCTATTAACATAGGTCTGAGAAAAATAGAGGCAAGTACGGCAACAACAACACCGAATATTACCGTCATTGTCACACTATTTCCCACAATCGATTTTGCATGTTTTGTATCCTTTGTGCCAAGATACAGGCTAAACGAGGATGCGCCACCGACGCCAAATGTCATAGCAAGCGTCGTAATAATCATAACTAAAGGAAAGGCAACGTTGGTTGCAGCATTGCCTAATTCCCCAATTTTGTTTCCTACAAAAATTTGGTCTACAATGTTATATACGGAATTGATTAAACTGCTTATAATTGCAGGAAGTGAGTATCTTAAAATCAACTTTCCGACAGACTCATATTCTAACGGATTTTCCACCTGTACATTTTCAACGTTTTTCAAAATTATCATTCTCCATTCTGTGCCATACTTTCTTACTAATATTTTCTATCATTTGCTCCATAGTTTGCTCACTTATATCAATATCGGTCTGCGCAATATTTTGACTCCAAGTGTGGTAGAAACCACTATGTATTCTTTTAATTCTATCAACTGCCGGAATTGCTTTTTCTGTCAGATACAGATGTTTAATCCGTTTATCTTCCTCATCACCTATTACTTTGACATATCCAATTTCCAACAACTTTTTTACTGTTTTTGTCAATGTTGCTTTGTCAACAAGAATCTGTTCTACCATATCCTGCGCCGAAGCTCCAGGATGCTCATATAGATATTCCACAAAAAATTGCTGTCCCCAACCAATTTCAAAATCAGACAAACCATGATTATAGTACATTTGTATCAAACGAGCCAATATAGAAATGCATCGGCATATATTGGAAAACTCATTGTCCATAGCACTATTCACCTCCATAATAATAGTATATCATAAAAAGGTAGCGTTCGCAACTTTTTTTGTATTTGAATTCTATGTGAATTTTAATTCATATAACAGCCCCCTAAAAATAAAAAAAGAAGCGTCATTTTTTAACGCTTCTTGTGGATATATTCAGTTTTAATTCATAAAAAAACAAGATGTCGTAAAATTTTGTTTTTATACTATAATCTAAGTCCTATCATTAATCTGCCAAATGGAACTTATCGTGGATTGCCGCAACAGCCCGTTCTGCATTTTTACTGTTCACCAGCACCGATACTTTAATTTCCGATGTGGAAATCATGTGGATGTTAATTCCCGCATCATAGAGCGCCTCAAACATCTGCGCCGCAACCCCCGGATTATTTACCATGCCTGCGCCAACGATAGACACTTTTGATACATCGCTGCGCTGTTTCAGTTCATGATATCCGATATAATCTTTTTTCTCTTCCAGCAGTTTGATTGCTTTGTCCAAATTGCTTTCCGTCACAGTAAAACTGATATCTTTAGTATCGCGTCCAATGGACTGCAAAATAATATCTACATTGATACCATTTTTCGCCAGCAATGAAAATATTTTAAACGCTTCGCCCGGCGCGTCCTCAATTCCAAGCAATGCGATTCTCGCCACATCATTATCTCTTGTTACCCCTCTTACCAACATCTTTTCCACGCTGTTTACCTCCTTCACAACTGTTCCCGGCTCCCGATTAAAGCTCGAGCGCACCACCAAATTCACATTATATTTTTTCGCCATCTCTACCGATCTGTTATGCAGCACATTTGCACCCAGACTCGCCAGTTCCAGCATTTCATCATAGGAAATATCGTCTAGTTTTTTGGCTTCTTTCACAATTCTGGGGTCTGTTGTATAAACACCGTCCACATCCGTGAAAAT
>CATIYX010000161.1 GCA_949739095.1 uncultured Clostridia bacterium
AAGATTTAGGGCTGCTTATCATTGATGGAGAACAGCGTTTTGGCGTAAAAGATAAGGAAAAAATTAAAGCCTTAAAACAAAATGTTGATGTATTAACATTAACAGCAACCCCTATTCCACGTACATTACACATGGCGATGATTGGCATTCGAGACATGAGTGTTATATCCAATCCACCCGAAAACAGACATCCAGTGCAAACTTTTATTTTGGAATATGACCGTGATGTTTTACGTGAGGCGATCCAAAAAGAATTGGGACGTGGTGGACAGGTTTATTATGTCCACAACCGTGTGGAAGGAATTGAACGGATTGCTGATGAAATTTCCAAAATGGTGCCGGAAGCCCGCATTGCGGTTGGTCATGGAAAGATGAGTGAACGAGAACTGGAAGAAATCATGATGGACACCTTAGCGGGTGATATTGATATTCTCGTTTGCACCACTATTATTGAAACCGGATTGGATATTCCGAATATCAATACAATTATCATAGAAAATGCAGACTGCATGGGCTTGTCTCAGCTCTATCAATTGCGTGGCAGAGTAGGGCGTTCCAACCGTTTAGCCTATTGTTATCTTACCTACAGGAGAGATAAAGCCCTGCAAGAGGTGGCAGTCAAGCGGCTCATGGCAATTAAAGAATTTACGGAATTTGGTTCCGGATTTAAAATTGCCATGCGGGATTTGGAAATCCGCGGCGCCGGCAACCTGCTTGGTGCACAACAGCATGGCGCTATGGAAGCAGTTGGATATGATATGTATTGCAATCTTCTACAAAAAGCAATTGCACAGCAGCAGGGACAGGTGGTAGAGGAAGAAATTATGACGTCTATCGAACTGAATGTCAATGCTTATATTCCCGATGAATTTATTGACAGCCATGCACTTCGTATTGAACTTTATAAACGGATTGCTTCTGTCACAACACTTCAGGATGCACACGATGTGACTGATGAAGTGATTGACCGATTCGGTGAACCACCAGTTCCTGTAACACATTTGATTCGGATTGCGCTTCTAAAACACCAGGCATCCGTCTGTGGCATTAGTGATATTATGCAAAGAAATGACCGTTTACTGTTTTATCTTGCACCCAATTATACTTTGCAGCCAGAAAAAATCAAAGAACTTGCGAAACAACATCTTGGAAAGCTGTTGTTTTCTAATGGCGAAAAACCATACCTAACCTATTTGATACAGGAAACCAATGAAGAGAAAATATTAGATACCATTGCTGAATTATTAAATTCAATGAAATGATTGCATTGCAGTATAAAATAGTGTATAATAGGAGATATATTACAAAAAATATTTATCGGACAAAGAAAGAGAGGATCTACAAATGAAACATATTGTAAAAATAACTGGTGTGCTGCTGGCGGCAATATTACTGCTTTGCGGCTGTACAATTGAAAATATTGCTTATGCGGCAACGATTAACGGACAACAAGTACCTCTTGCGGAATATAAGTATATTTTTGAAAGCAGCAAAAGCATGGTTTTGCAGAAAATCAGCACAGATGGAACTGTAGACTGGGAAACAGCCACATATGAGGGTAAAAACGCAAAAGAAGCTGTTCATGACGAAGCCATGGAACAGTTGGTGCAACTGTATGTCGGTGCACAAAAAGCAGAAGAAGCCGGTATCAAAGCAGACAATCAAAGCAATCAATATGTCAACAACGTTCGTAACCAATTGGTGCAAAGTGCGGGCGGCGAAGATAAATATAAAGAGTATTTAAAGGAAATCGGTACAACAGACGAGGCAGTAAAAAGCGTTTATGAAAAGAGCTATCTGATGAACATGCTCTTTAATAAATATACGCAGGAGGACCCAGAATATCAGCCCGATGATGAGACGCTAAAAAGTTATTTCTTTGAAAATTATGTCAAAGCAAAACATATTTTGTTCTCTACTGTAGATGATAATCGTCAGCCTTTGGATGATGCGACCGCCGCACAAAAAGAGCAGAGTGCAAAAGATACATTGGCGGAATTACAGGGCGGTGCTGATTTTGATACACTTATGAATGAACGCTGTGAGGACCCTGGATTGGCCAGCAATCCGGATGGATATACCTTTGGTAAAAATATGATGGACCCACCGTTTGAAGCTGCTGCATATGCATTGGAACCTGGTGCAATTAGCGATATTGTTAAGGGCGCCTATGGGTTTCATATCTTGAAACGAATTGAACTGACGGATGCGGATTATGAAACATTTAAAGCAGAACAGATTCAGCAAAATGTGACAGGTGCTATACATGTAGAGAATGCATTACTGTCCGAAAAATTTGATAAAGTATTAAACGATGCAGCAGCGGCAATGACTATTGAACGTAATGAAAAAGAATTGGCGAAACTTGAATTTAAGACATCATCTTCAAAATAATAAACTAATACAAATAGCGGGAATCTTTATCCTATAAGGATTTCCGCTATTTTGACATCAATTGTCCCTTCATTAACTAAAACTAAGGGGAGGAATCATTGCCATGCAAAGAATACATTTAAAATCGCCAGTAAATTGGATTAACGACCCCAATGGATTTATCTACTATAAAGGTCAATATCATTTGTTTTATCAGTATTTTCCCTATGAGACGCGCTGGGGCACTATGCACTGGGGACATGCCGTAAGCAAGGATTTAGTTCAATGGGAACATCTTCCAATAGCGCTATTTCCTTCCAAGTGGAATGACAGAAACGGCTGCTATTCCGGTAGCGCTATTGAACATGATGGAAAAATGTACTTGTATTATACCGGTGTACGTTATCTGGAAGAAAATCCGGAGGACATTCATGTTTTTTTGAATAATCAACTTGTTTCAGCGCAGATGATGGTGGTTTCCGAAGATGGTATACATTTTGATAATAGTAAAAATAAATTCACTGTCATAGAACCGCTGAAAAATCCTGAAATCGGCTGTATGACGGATACGCGTGACCCCAAAGTTTGGCGCGGCAAAGATGCATGGTATATGGTGTTAGGTAGTCGAACACAAATGGGTAACGGCAAGTTGCTGTTTTATCGCAGCTGTGATTTGATGAATTGGGACTATGTAAATAGCGTATCCCAAAAAGAGTTTGGTTATATGTGGGAATGTCCCGACTATTTTGAGGTAAACGGTGAACAGATACTTATTTTTTCTCCAATGGGGCTATTAAAAGATAAGCAGCAATATCAGCATGTATCTGTTTGCACAAAAGTTACGTTTGATGAAGTAAACTGTACAATGAACCTCCCGTATGACTATCAAATGCTGGATTACGGACTGGATTTATATGCGCCACAAAGCACCACAGATGCTGAAGGACGGCGTGTTGTGATTGCATGGGCGAGGATGCCGGAGACTGTCGATAATCAATGGATTGGCATGTTCTGCATTCCGCGCGTAGTTACTGTGCGAAATGGTCATATTTGCTTTACGGTTCATCCTAATATTCAAAAACAATATACGAAAAAAATCAATACTGTGCAGGCGGCAAATGCTGCCGGATACCATATTAGTCTTGATATGCATGATGGGGAACAAATTGATATTGGCGGATATATTGTTTCTAGGATTGGCGGAAAAATTTGTACTGACCGCGAAAATGTCTTTCACGGACACACGGATATCAGGACAAAATTTTCATCACCAAAAATTATCGGTAAAATTCATCTGGATATCTATGTAGATCCCAATTTGATAGAAATTTATATCAACAATGGTGAATATGTAATTACCAATGTTGTATACCAACTTGGCAACTATATGACTGCAAACACTAAAAATTCACCGGCGCTATATACAATCGAATAGGGGGGTAAAACATTTGAAAAAATATGATGTTGTTGCGCTTGGCGAGTTGTTAGTGGATTTTACAGAAAATGGAACAAGTGCACAGGGAAATCCTATTCTGGAAGCGAATCCTGGTGGTGCGCCCTGCAATGTACTTGCCATGTTAAACAAGTTGGGCAGAAAAACAGCGTTTATTGGCAAGGTAGGGGATGACCCCCTTGGACATATGTTGAAAACCGTTGCTGTCCAATGCGGAATTGATGTGACTAATCTTTTGATGGATAGTGAAATTCATACGACTCTGACGTTTGTGCACACCTTCCCAGATGGTGAACGTGAATTTAGTTTCTACCGCAATCCGGGCGCTGATATGTTGCTCAGACAGGATGAAGTGCAAGAGGGTATCATTAAAGCGGCAAAAATATTTCATTTTGGCACGCTTTCTATGACACATGAGGGTGTTCGTGAGGCTACACATCATGCGGTTGATATTGCAAAAGAAAATGGGCTGCTTGTTTCCTTTGACCCAAATCTACGCGAACCGCTCTGGAATTCGCTGGAGAATGCAAAAAAAGCAATTGCATATGGATTATCAAAGTGTGATATCTTGAAAATTTCCGATAATGAATTGGAATTTATGACTGGAACCACAGACTATACAAAAGGGGTCCGCTTACTTCGGGAAAGCTATGACCTACCATTGGTATTTGTGACGCTTGGTAAAGAGGGAAGCAGAGCATATTATCATGACATTATGGTTGAGGCAAAACCGTTTATGAATGTGCATACAATCGAAAAAACAGGAGCAGGCGATACCTTTACAGGATGTGTCTTGCATTTTATTCTGGATTATGGACTGGAACATCTGACTGAAGAAGTTTTGTGGAGAGCACTTCTCTTTGCAAATGCAGGTGCTGCTTTGATTACCACAAAAAAAGGGGCGCTGAAAGTCATGCCGGAACAGGCAGAAATTGAAGCATTAATATGTAGTGAACAATAAATTTTTGAAAAAAATATTAAAACTACGATAGAAAAAAATCACAAATTGGAAAAAGGGACGCTGAAATTTAATAGCGTCCCTTTTTTAGTGTAAGCAGCCTAATGGGGAAGAGAACAGCTATTTTATCCTTCATTTAGTGGATTGTGTTTCATGGCATTGCGAATTTGTTCGTTTTCCAAATGTGTATATATTTGCGTCGTGGAAAGATTTTGATGACCTAAAATTTCCTGAAGAATACGCACGTCTACATGACCATAACGGTGCATAAGCGTGGCTGCTGTATGCCGTAGTTTATGCGGCGAATATTTTGTGGGGTCAAGTCCAGACTGTTCAATATATTTTTTTACAATCACACCCACCATTTTTGTACTGATACGTCGTTTTTGTTTAGAAATAAACAGTGCATCGCGGTCTGTCACGCCGTCTATGGGACGGGCGCGCAGATAGTTTTGCAGTGCAGTTGTACAAGGTGCATTCAGATAAATAAACCGTTCTTTGTTTCCTTTTCCTAAAATCCGTATACTGTCGCCGTGAATATCGCTAATATTGATATTCACCAGTTCTGACAAACGAACGCCGCAGTTTAGAAACAATGTAATAATACAAATATCACGCTCATTCATAGTTTGGTTCACTACGCCAACGAGTTTTCTGGATTCCTCCAAGGTGAGGTATCTGGGTTGCGTTTTTTTGAGCTTAGGCGTTTCTAAATCTGCTGCCGGATTTTCTTTTAAAATACCAGCTTTGCTGGTAACATAATGAAAAAAGGAACGCAAGCTCGCAACCTTACGTGCACGTGCCGGCGCAGCATTCTTTTTATAGCGATTTACAAAAGATAAAAATTCATATAAATCACTTAGCGTAATTGTTTGCAGAAACGCCGCGTCAATATCTGCAATCATAACTTGCTCCAATTCATCATAATTGTGTGGTACTAAATTCCGATATACTTTCATAAAACGAAAAAACGTACGAAGGTCATAATAATATTCTTTTACTGTGCCATCTGATTTTCCTTTAATGACAGAAAGATAATTTAAAAAATCGCGTAAGATGGGAGGGCTATCTACATAGGCTGGCATTTTATCACCTCATTATTTTTCCTTCTAATTAGACAAAATTAATATTTTGTCTAATTATATTTTAACAAAAATGGAGCTGTTTGTCAAGCAAACAAGCTCCAAAATGAATCTATTTTATGAAACTGTAATATTTTTGCAATGTATGAATATGGACCTGATATGGTTGCTTTTATTTTATTAAGGAGAACATTTTACTGGCTTCTTGAACAGATAATAATAATTTCTGAAATTCTTTTGCTTTTTTAGAACCTTCTTTGAATGGAATCTCTTCAGGAACCTTCGGTACTTTGTTTGCAAAATAAATTCCTTCTTTATTAATTGCCATTAAATAATATTCATTTTCCAGCTGTTGGCTTATCCATGTAGTTTCATCTGTTGCAATGATAGAAACCAGTAGCGTTGTTTTTTTCTGTGGCCAACCATATACATAATAAAAATCTGTATATGTGATTCCATTCTCAACGTGTTCCTTCACTTCATAGTTGTCTGCCCAAGCGTCAGGCACTTCAAAACTAAAACCCAGTGCCTCATTTTCATAGTTTTGGGAAGGCTGCTTCTGTGTTTGCGTACCACAACTGGCAAAACAGCCTAATAACAGCAAACAGACAGCAACCCAAATATATTTTTTCATGCGTATATCCATTCCTTTCATATGTAGTAATTTACCAAAAAATGCCTCGTGATTATCGTAATACGACAATTATAAATATATTTCATTATAATTGTCGTATTACGCCATTTATTTTATATCCACATCCACTCAAGATAAATAGATAAATTTTATTAATATAATGCCATATTTATAAAGGGTTTACAACAGATAAAACCATATTGTCAGCCGTTAAATGTGACTGAAAAATATTTTCAATGTCTGCCCTTGTAATTTCTTGATAAGTTTGTATGCTATCCAACATATCAATATTTTGCAAAATATTACGTGCAAACATATTAGTATATTCTTCTGCATCATCAAGCACACGCAAAAAGCGTCCTATGCGCATCCGTTTCATCCGTTCCAGCGCTTCATCTGAAAATGAAAATCCTTGAATCGCTTCCTGTACCCGTTTTGCAACTTGCTTCGGTTCATCGCTTTCACCCGCAATTTCCGTGTAGGCAAATTCCAGCCCACCAGTGTATGCATAAGAAAAGCTGCTGGAAATCAAGCCTTGCTCATATAAGGAGTTATATAACTCAGAACTTTTGCCAAGCAATAAATCCAGTGCGATTTTACAACACAATTTATGTTTTAACAATGCTTTTCCTTCATATAGCTGAGAATCCTTAAATCCAATATAAAATAGCGGTTTGGCAACACTAAGCGCTGCCTCCTGATATGGTTTATGAATCGTCTTTGGTTCATCCGGATATTTTCTGGCAACTGGTTTCGCCGGCTCCATTTCTTTCAGTGTTTTATCAATCGTTTCTTTCACTTTTCCCGCACTGACATTGGCAACAATGCAAAGTGCCATATTAGATGGATGATAAAACGTATTATAGCAGGTATATAATGTATCTTCCGTGATTTCTGCAATACTTTCAACTGTTCCTGCAATGTCTACTTTAACAGGATGGTTGTGGTACAAACAGCCCAACATGTTAAAAAAGGCGCGCCAATTAGGATCGTCATCATACATACGGATTTCTTGCCCGATAATTCCCTGTTCTTTCGCCACATTTTCTGCCGTAAAATATGGTGTTTGTACATAATGCAATAATGTTTTTAAGTTTTCTTCAAATGAATTGGTGCACCAAAAATAGTACGCCGTAATATCCGAAGAGGTAAATGCATTGGCAGAAGCACCGTATTTACTAAAGGTATCAAACACATTTTCACCATCCGGCTGTTCAAACATTTTATGCTCCAGAAAATGTGCAACACCATCCGGTACCTGTATATATTGCTCCTCCTGCAACGGAACAAAATGGTTGTCAATGGAACCAAAATGTGTTGCAAAATAGGCACAGCTTTTTTGAAATTCCGGTTTTTCAACAATATAAACACGCAATCCGCTGGAATGCTGGTAAGAATAAACGGTTTCATTCAAATTCAAGTAGTCTTTTTTCTGCATCATTCCGCCTCATCCTTTCCGCAAATAAAATAAATCAAATCCAGCACCACGCTTTTTGCTGCTGCAATCACTTGGTCCTTTGTGATATGTTCTACGCCACGGATAACATCGTCAATTGAGACCTGTTCATCCCCTGCCAATATGCCACTCAAATAGAAATCCTCCATCATAACAGGTTCATCATAGCAGGATAAATAACGGTTTTTCAAAAATTCTTTTGCTGCAGCCATTTCTTTTTCTGTGACATTCCCTTGTTTGATTTCCTCTAATTGCAGCAAAATTTCTGCTTTTGCCTGTTCATAATTTTGAAATTCAATTCCGGTGGCAACTAAAATAATATTCTTTTGCCGCACAAATCTGGAATAAGCATAATATGCCAAACTTAATTTCTCACGGACATGATTAAATAATTTAGAATGGGTTCCGCTGCCATAAACGGAATTAAATACCTGCATTTGGCAAAACTGTTCCAAAGAATCAGGCAAATTGCTGCGCATACCAAGCACCAGTTTTCCTTGTGCCACATCCATTGGTTCTGTAATAGTTCTCACCTGCTGTGGCATGAGACCATGCTTTGTCTGAGGAAGTGTTTCCGTAGCAGGGACTGTTTCAAACAACTGTTTGATGGGGACAACATCCAGATTCCCCGTCACAAAAATGTGAATAGGACTGTTTCCGATGATTTTCTGATAGTGCTGATAGAGCGACTGTGGCGTAATTTCTTCCAGTCCATCTAACGACCCAAATTCATGAATGCCATAGGCTTCCTGTTCGCACATCAGTTCTAAACAACGTTGATTGGCATAATCGCGTTTATCATTTTGCAGTGCCATAATTTCATTCTTCAAATCTTCTTTTTCAATTTGAAAAATGGTTTTATCAAATGCTCCATTGTGTACCAGTGGCGCAAACAGGATTTCTTTTGCAAATGCAGCCAGCTTTGATGAAACAGCTTCTCCATGCGCATAGTTATCGTTGATTCCTGAAAAATGGAATGTTAAAATTTGTGCTTCGCCCTTTTTTTGCACACCTGCATGAATGGAAGCACCATAGAGCCATTCCAAATGTGCTGCAATGTTGTGTTTTGTGGGAAATGCTTCACACCCTGATTTCAGCACTTGCGTAAGCAACGCGTTATAGGACGCTTCTTCTTTGCAAAGCGGACGTACCAAATAGATGCCAAGTGAAAAATGTTTGAATTGTTCTGTCTTCAGATAGTGTAGTTTTACACCACCCGGAAGTGAATAGGTTTCCATTGTGTCCTACCTCCCTACCTCAAAAGCCATAAATGCCATTTATACTATTATAATATTGTAAGTGAATTCCGGCGGATTATTCGTCTTTTTCGCCTTTTTTATCTTCTTTTTCTTCTAGCGTTTTAAAATCTTCTTCATCTAGCCGTTTGTTAAACAGGTTGGCAACATCATTTCTGGAAGTGAGTACACTTTCATCCGGCTCCTCGATTCGGTTCCATTTCACTTCCTCCTCTTGTTTTTGTTCGACTAGATTTTCCGATATATCCACTGCATTATATTCTGATTCTGTTTCCTCTAATGGGTCCAACATAAATTTGCGGATAACCGGATAAGAAAACATCTGCATAGTTAGACCATAGATAGACATTAGCAGAAAAATTGTTACAATCGCACCAATCAACGGCGATAGATAAAAATACAACAGATAAACGCCAACTGCAAAAATAACGGACACAATAATAAACAAAATATTGCGCGGAAATGCCATAACTGTTAATAAAAATGCATTTTTCACAATTTGTTTCAGTTTCAATTCAAACGTGACTATCATGGTCCAGATATATTGATGCATCACAGCATAAATCACGAACACAAATACTATCAATGCCAATAAAAAGACATAAAGCAAATGCATAGGACCTGCGGTTGCAGCCATTTGATGGTAGAAACGGATTCCGAACAGCAATAAATTGACTACTACCAAATCAATCGCAAACATAGCAAAAGCCTGTTTCAAGTTTTGTCCCGTGCGCCGCCAAAAGTCGCTCCAAAGCCATGAATGTTCTTCTCGCACATAATTACGTAAAACATAGTGAAATCCTGCTGCACAAGGACTTCCACCAAACAGCAAAACAATGATAACTGCACTGGCAATTGCTAATATGTTTACGGACATATATACTTGTTCTGCAGTGACTTGCTGCGTTGTAATGAGTGATTGAAACATTGGCGCAAAATAGGAAACAAACATAAACCAATAAAGCAATAACGCAGGAATGCAAGTAATAAAATATAGCAGATTAAGCTGTAGATATTTCCAAAATTTGCGGAAATATAACTGACCAAACCGCGCGATTCCTTTCTTTTCAGGCTCCCCTTTCTCAACGCCTTTTCCAGGTTTTGTGTAGTCAAAAAATCCAAAAATACCAGCCATAATTCTTCATCCTTTCTTTATCGAAGCCCCAGCACCAAATTGATAATGAGGTTGTTTGTATAAAAATAGCTGCAAATAATAGATCTGGAAAGTTCATCCGAAAGCCAAGAATAGGCGGGATTCATGCTAATGATAAATATTACTGCCGCTAATAAATAACATAATAGAATTCCGGTAACTGCACCAAACCCTCCGCCAAGCAGTCTATTACATTGGCGGATGACTGGCAGATGCGTTAGCGCCAAAAGAAACATAGCACAAAGCCGGATGACAATATGTAATAAAATAGTAAATATCAAAAATAATAATACTTGGGTCAGAGACTGCGCAATCCAATCACAAACATTTTGTACACCGCTCATAACCATTTCTTGTGGTATGAAACGCATAATAAACGGAGGCAGTGTGTCTAGATTATCTGTCAGCATAGGCTCTGCCATCTGGGCAATCGCTAAAGCTATTTGTTCTTGCAACTGATATAGAAATGGGACAGTTTGCACAAAATCCAAAAAACGTTGGTAGAAAAACATTGCTAAAACAATGGACAACAGCAGCGTGATAAATCCGATAATGGAACGAATGAATCCACGTTTCACACCAATCCAAACAGCGCATAGCAATACCGCAATAAATATGGCATCCAGAATCATGTGCTTTCCCCCTTTTCTTTTCTGCTTGCTACTCAAGGCGTCCCTCAGTGATAGTATTTTAGTTCAGCGGGACAACCTCCAGTTTTGTTCCATAAAATATCAATGCCTCATCCTGCTTTAAAATATACGCACTGCGCATATCTTTATCTAATGATGTATTCGATTTTTCTTTTCCAGACTGGTTGATAATATGTATATCACGCAATGTCATTGCATATATATCATTTTTAAAGACTTCGATTTTTTTCACTTCATCCGAAATGGTGCATTCACCCGTTTTCTTTCCTCTGGCACTAATAATTTGAATCAAACCGTGCTTTCCAGGTTCGGCAGAATATGCCTGTAGATTCAGTGCCAAAATACCATTATCCCCCACTGCAAATTGTGTCAATGTACCTGTATAGGTATATTCCCATAGCTTATCTCCTTTGACAGAAAGCGCAAATGCAGAAGTATCTCCTACACAGTATAATGTTTGACTATTCATCCATTTAAGCGCGGCTACCATATTATCCGGATAGGTCGTACCAGCAAACGGTTTTTCTGAAACAGCAATATCAAACAACATCACGTTTCCGCTCGCGCGGCCTGTCGAGGTGTCCAACAGGGAAACCGCCAACGTTTTTCCGTCATTAGAAAGTTTTGCATCTAAAATATTCCAGTTCCCAGAGTTCCATTTAAATAATGCCTGTCCAGTATTATCATAAACGCAAACACCGCCTTTATAACCAGGCTGTTTCGTAATGGCTGTTACATACCCTTTTTCATTAATGGACGCGGCAATCATTGCTTCTGTCGTGACACTGTTTTGCTTTCCATCTTCTGTAATAACAGAAAAGTTGGTTCCGTCTTTATCATAAACAACCATTCCATAAGTGGAAGTATCTACCGCCGGATTTTTTCCGGAAATACTCTGATACCAAACTTCATTTAGCTTATGATCCAACAGAGATACACTATTACTGCCGGTCATAATGATATTTCCTTTCCATGAGGCAAACCCATAATTCCCTGAATTTTCTAATGTTTTGACTTTATTTTGACTTTCCTGCGGCAAACCTTCCGTTTCAGAAGTTTGCTGTGTGCCAATATATTGTTGTATCATAGCAATGACTTGATCCAGCGTACCTGTTTGTTTCGCATATGTTATAAGAAAAGTAGCACCAAAAATCACAACAATTAAAATCACCCACGGCATGATATGCCGTTTTTTCTTTTTTTCCTGTTTCAACCTTCATCCACCTCATCCGCTTTGGTTAATATGGCAAGTAATATTCCTTTCTGCAATTCAATTGAGCAAGTGTCTTCCAGCAAGATATTACTGATTCCCATAGGTACACCGAAATATAGTGTTCCCTCATGCAACGGATATTCCAAATTTTGTGTTGTGATACCTGTAGCATCTCCGCCGATAGGAATAAGCGATAAATAATCTCCCTTGCGCCCCTGCAATATAGCTGTAGTTGTTCCCCGATGGAGCGTTATAGTAGAAACCGGCGTTTCTATTGCCATTTCCACGCCATGTACAGCCGCATATTGCAGCATAAACACATTCGCAAGCGCATGTTCTATTCTACTGCCACCTAAAGCCCCCAGAAATTTTATATCATGAAATCCATTTTCTATCGCATAATCCAATGCCAATTGTGCATCCGTTTCATCCTTTTTACGCGGATGTACCAAATGCTGGCAATCAGCACGGTATTTCTCCCGAATAGAATCCATATCTCCAATGATAACATCCGGCATACATCCAATCTGCACAAGATGATTATATCCTCCATCTGCACAGATAACAACATCGCCAGGCTGAATATAATTTTTTAGCCAGCGTTCATCCTCAATATCGCCGCTTGCAATAATAATTGCTCTCACAGTATCACCCTGTTCTTACCTGTTTCATTTGTTCTATAGTTTTTCGCGGGTCCTCAGATTGAAAAATGCCGGATCCTGCAACAATGACATTAGCCCCTGCTGCTATAATGTTCCCAATATTTTTTGTTGAAACACCGCCATCAATTTCTATCGGATAGTCCGCACCGGTATGACTGCGGATAGTTTTAATTTTTTCTAAACTCTCTGGAATAAACGATTGTCCGCCGAAGCCCGGATAAACAGACATAACAAGCGTCATGTCCGCCTGATCAATCAGCGGAAAATATGCCTCCGGCTGCGTATCCGGACTCAAAACAATCCCACAGCGCACACCATGTTCCCTAATTTTATCAAAACATGTTTCTGTGTCATCTTGACATTCCGCGTGAACTGTAATGATATCTGCACCACCCTGTGCAAAAGAATCAATATATTGCAGCGGATTTGTCAGCATGAGATGGACATCCAGCGGCAGAGCGGTTATCTTTTTCAAAGCAGCTACTAAATGCGGTCCGAAAGATAGGTTCGGAACAAAATGTCCATCCATGATATCCACGTGCAGTAAATCCGCTCCGGCAGTTTCCATTTTCCGCACCTCGTCTGCCATATGTAAAATATCTGCCGCCAATAGCGACGGCGCTATTTGAATCATCTTTGCCACTCCTTAATTTCTTTTAAGATTTGATACATCTGTACATAACTCTCATAACGCGACCTTGCAATTTTTCCCTGTTCCAGCGCCTCGCGCACAGCGCATTCCGGTTCGCTGACATGGTTACATCCGCGAAAGCGGCACTTTCCTATATATTCGTGCAATTCAGGGAAACACTCTTCTAATTCTGTCACGCGGATATCTTGGATATCCAGATTGCTAAATCCAGGTGAATCTGCAACAAAAGTTTCGGAACCGAGTGAAAAAAGTTCTACAGTTCGGGTCGTATGTCGCCCTCGTTGTATTTTACGACTAACGCCGCCTGTTTCCAATCGAATATCATCGCCTAGCAAGTTGAGCAAACTGGATTTTCCAACACCAGAACAACCTGCAAACACTGTTACCTGATTTTGCAGTTGCTCTTTCAACGCTTCGATACCTTTGCGTTCGGCAGCAGAAACACAAAATATCCGATATCCTGCCAATTGGTAAGTCTTCGGCAGATGTTCTGCAATTTCCGATGATAAATCTGTTTTATTCATTACTAAGAATGGCTTAATATGATGATGTTCCGCCACCACCGTCAATTTATCAATCAAAAATGGAATAGGTTCAGGCGCCGCCGCGGCAAACACAATTCCCATTTGGTCAATGTTTGCAACCGGCGGACGCACAAACGCATTTTTCCGTTCCAGAAGCTTTACCACATTCCCCTTTTGTTCCGATTCTTCTAACACTTCCATTTCACAATGGTCGCCAACAAGCGGTGTTAGTTTGTTGTTGCGGAAAACACCACGTGCGCGGCATTCATAAATACCGTCGGTTGTTTCTACATAATAGAATCCGGAAACAGCTTTTACAATTGTTCCTGTTAAAATCATAGTTTCACCTTTATTTGAAAACTTAGTTGTTTGTTCCTGCAACAGTTCCGTTTGCCCCCACAGTACCGTCCGGATGTGCGGGCGTTTGCTCCGGCACATGAGTCGGCGTTGGTTTTTCTGTTTCCTCTGGCGTTTTTGCCGGCGGTTCAGTTGGTGTCGGTGTTGCTTTTTGCCCTGTACTGATGGTAAATGAAATCTCTGTATTTTCATTTACTTCCGTATCAGCCTCTATCGCCTGTGACAAAACAGTTCCTTTGGGTTTGTCGCTCTCTTCACTACGGATGTTTCCGGTAAACAAATTTTTAGATTTCAGTAGCGCTTTTGCCTCTTCTTCTGAGCGTCCGACCAAATTAGGTACTTTCACCTTTGCAATACTGGGACCATTGCTGATATATAACGTAATCCGCTCTCCCTTTTGCATTTGACTGCCGCTTGCAGGTGACTGGTCAAAAATCACATCTTTAGGATATTCGTCATTTTTTTCGAAGACCTTTTTCACGCTCAATCCTTTTTTTGTCAATTCTTCTTCTACTTCGTGATAATCACGGTTTTTATATTCCTCTAGCACTAGTTCCTGTTTTCCCAAACTGATTTTCACTCTGATTTCAACCGGTTTATTGACGCGTTCACGTTCTTTTGGCGTTTGTTCCATGATTTTTCCTTCGTCATATTCATCGCTGAAATCTTCGCCTTCTTTGATGAGAATAATATCTTCATTTTCATATTTTTTAGCTGCTTCATCAAATGTCATCCCCAAAAGGCTGGGCACACTTACGGTTTTTCCGTCTCCGCCAAATACAAAATAAGACCCTATGCCTGCGCCCAATGCAACAATCACGAGCAAGGTAATCCAAATCGGCATTTTTGACTTCTTTTTCTTTCCAGCATTCTCCACTTCCTGCTGCGGCGGAATTGGATTCGCATATCCAGCCGTCTGATAGTAAGGCTGACCAGCTGTGTTCTCCGATGGTATCATGCTGGAAAAATGATTGCCATTTATCATTGTATTTTCAGGATTCTGTGCCAGCATTGTTGCGGTCTGTGTGCTGCTCATAAACTGTGTTGCGTCTAAATCTTTTGCCAGTGCAAAAGCAGGATTGTGTAAAACGGCTTTAAGGTCTGTCTGCATTTCCGCCGCATTCTGATAGCGTTTTTGCGGTTGCTTTTGCAGTGCTTTGAGCGCAATATCATTGACCGCTTGTGGAATCGTGTTATTTTGTTCAATGGGTGGCTGCGGTAGCGTTTCAATCTGCATGCGCGCCACTTGAAATGCATTGTCACCCACAAAAGGTAGCCTTCCCGTCAGCATTTCATATAACACAACGCCAATAGAATATATATCAGATTTAAAATCAATCGCTTTTCCCAGCGCCTGTTCCGGTGAAAAATAGTGCACCGAACCTACGACATTTTTACCGCCATTGACCACCGTAGAGGAGGTGACGGCACGCGCAATACCAAAATCTGCAACCTTCACCACCCCCTCCCGCGTAAGCAAAATGTTATGTGATTTAATATCCCGATGTATAATATTTTTTTTATGTGCGTGGTCAATTGCGCCGCAAATAGCAATAGCAAACTCTGTTGCTTCTCTCCAATCTAATGCGCCAACATGCTTAATATAATCCTTTAGTGACATTCCATCCACATATTCCATAATGAAATAGTGAATCCCATCTTCCACACCTACATCATGGACAGATACAATATTAGGATGAGAAAGTCCCGCTGCTGATTGTGCCTCTATTTTAAACCGTTCCACAAACTCTTTATCGTCACGAAGTTCATCTTTCAATACTTTCACTGCTACATATCGGTTCAGCAGCCTATCGCGTGCTTTAAACACATCAGCCATTCCGCCGCTGCCCCGTTTTTCTAGAATCTCATATCGGTTTGCCAGAATTTTACCAATCATTTCCATGATTCACCCTTCCCTCTCATTCGGATTTTTGCAAAACTATGACCGTTATATCATCCGTACTACCACAACGCTTCGCTTCTTCACACATAAATTGCACACTCTCTTCAAGTGGTTTTGTTATCAATGTTTCTTTAATGACCGATTCCGGTACCACATTGGAAAATCCATCAGAACAAAGCAACAGACTGTCGCCCGCCTGTAGTGAAATTTCTGTAAAATCAGGTTTGATGCGATCTTCCACGCCCAATGCCATAGTAATAATATTTTTCATAGGATGAAACTGCGCTTGTTCTGCCGTAATTTCTCCATGACTAATTAACTCTTCCACCAGTGAATGGTCTTTTGTCAAACGCGTTAACTCACCATTATGCAACAAATAGGCACGGCTGTCCCCTACGTGGGCAATATATCCCTTATTGTTTCGTATCATGCACAGGACAATAGTAGTACCCATACCAGCATATGCATCTTCCGACATTCCCTTGCGCCATATTTCATGGTTTGCAACATCAATTGCACGACGGATTGCCTCCGGTCCGTCTCCTTTGCAACCATCCAAAATTAGCTCAATTGCCATTTTGCTGGCAGTATCGCCGGCGCGGTGTCCGCCCATACCATCTGCTACTATCACTAAACCGCTGCTTTCTTCTAACGCAACCACATAGCTGTCTTGGTTTGTTCCATGCCGCTCGCCTTGTAGCGAATAGCCTTGTGCTTTTAGCATCTGTTTCATCACCTTTCTCTTATGAACTTTCTGCGCAACTGTCCGCAGGATGCACTGATATCGCTTCCAAGTTCACGGCGGACAGTAGTATTAATATGGTGTTGTTGTAAATATTTTTGAAATCGCTCCACAGTCTCTGGGTCGCTGCGATGCAGTCCGTTTTCTTCCACATGGTTTACCGGGATTAAATTGACATGACAGAGCATTCCATGCAGCTTTTGCGCTAACATCTTTGCACACCAGTCATAATCATTCACACCGCGAATCATGGTATATTCAAAACTGATTCTGCGCCCTGTTTTATTGATATATGTGCGGCATGCCTCCAAAAGTATTTTCATAGGATACTTATGATTGACTGGCATGAGTTCATTCCGCAATTTATCATTAGGTGCATGTAGCGATATAAGCAATGTAATCGGAAGATTTTCTTCTGCCAGTGCTACTATTTTGTCTACGATGCCGCAAGTAGAAATCGAAATATGCCGCAAACCGAGATTACGTCCGGCTGGATGGGAAATGTTTTTTAAAAAAGTGAGTACCTGTTCGTAATTATCAAACGGTTCCCCAATTCCCATCAGTACGACATTGGAGATTCGCTCGCCCAGATCTTTTTCAGCGAATAAAACCTGGTCCAACAATTCTCCTGCTGTGAGGTCGCGTATTTTCCCGCCCAATGTTGAAGCACAAAATTTACACCCCATTCGGCAGCCTACCTGAGTTGAAATACAAATACTGCGTCCATGATGATACTGCATAACAACACTTTCAATACACTGTCCATCCTGCAATTCCCAAATATATTTTACTGTTCCATCTTTGGAATCATAACGCGCAGCGCGTTCCAACTTGGAAATCACCGCTGTCTCCGTTAATTTTTCACGCAGAGATTTCGGAATATTTGTCATTTCATCATAGGTGGATATACCGCTGCCAAGCCAGGAAAAGACCTGTTTTGCACGGTAGAAAGGTTCCCCTAATTCTTTGAAAAATTGTTCCAGTGCCTCATAGCGCAAACTTTTTAAATCTATCATCTGCATTTTGCCCCTTATGATTCCTTTATTCGTTTCATTTTCGCAATATAAAATCCATCACAGCCCAGTTCCCCCGGCAAAATTTGCAAGCTGCCCCGCGCTGCCGCCGGTTTCCATTCCTCCGGCACCAGACTGCTGAACTCTACTGCTTCAAACTGAGGATGCTCCCGCAAAAAACGGTAAAAAATATCATTATTCTCTTCATTCGTCAGCGTACAGGTGGAATACACCAATTCGCCGCCCAACTTCACATAGCATGACGCCGTTTGTAAAATTTGATACTGCAGCATACTTAATTGCTGAATATCCGTCAGAGTTTTTGTCCATTTTATCTCTGGCTTTCGTCTGATAATTCCAAGCCCGGAACAGGGTGCGTCAACCAAAACACAATCTGCCTGTCCTCTCCACGCAGCAACCTCCACCGCAGCATCCTGCTGCTTCGTCTCAATGATTGTGATACCAAGCCGCTGTGCTGCTTGCTGCACCAATTTGAGTTTATGTGGATAAATATCGCAGGCAACAATTTTACCATGGTTTTGCATTTGTTCTGCTAAATAAGTTGTTTTACCGCCCGGCGCACTGCATACATCAATAACAGTTTGACCTGATTTCGGGTCTAAAATGCGTGCCGCCAGCATGGAACTGATGTCCTGTGGAGTAAAATATCCTTTTTGAAACGAGGAATTTCGTTCATAATCAATTCCCTGCTCCAGTATCAAAGCGTCCTCCAGCACCCTACTCATATGACTTTCTATGTTTTCCTGCTGAAGCCGTTGCTGCAATGTTTCCGGTGATAGTTTCGTTCGGTTTACCCGAATACTTGCCATTGGTACAAGATTTCCCTGCTGCAAAATCCATTCGGTTTTTTCTTTATATTTATCGCGTATCAGTTTCACAAGCCACTGCGGATAAGAATAGTATGTACTCATATAATGCAGGGTTGCTTTTGGATATTCGACAGACTCCCGCCCACGCAAATAGGCACGTAAAACACCATTGATAAATCCACTCAAAGAGCTCAGTCCATTTTGTTTAGCTAGTTCTACACTTTCGTTTACTAATGCATAATCAGGAATGCGGTCCATGCATTCCGACTGATATACTGCAAGCCGCAAAATGTTTAAAATCACTGGCTTCATGCGGGAAGGTTTTACACTGGAAAACTGCGATATGATATAGTCCAGACGCAAACGCTGCTGCACTACACCATAGACCAGACGAACCAACAAATGTTTATCTTTTTCCTGCATAGGCTGCTGCCGCAAATATTCCTGCAGCAGCAGATTAGAATATGCGCCGTCCTGTTCAATTTTACAACAAAGCTGCAAGGCAGCCATTCTAGGCGTTTGCATAGCTGTTCTCCTTTATTTTACCTTGCAGTCTACAAGGTAATCTTTAAACATCAAATCTATTCAAAATGAGGAAGGTACTCATTTGCCGCCTACAACACAATTGAAACAGTATTTCCGCGGATGAAGTCAACAATATCCATTTTCCGTTTACCTTGTAACTGTACTTCTTTGAGACTAATGCAACTATCTCCTGTTTTCACTATTAATGATGTAGGATTTTCAATCACCGTACCCGGCGGCAAATCGGAAGGGATTTGCTCTTTTTCTGCACTGTATATTTTCAGTATCCCCTTATTCGTAGAGGTATATGCGACGGGCCATGGATTCAACCCACGAATTAAATTGATAATTTCTTCGGAAGTTTTTGTCCAGTCGATTTTTCCCATTTCTTTTTTTAACATTGGTGCAAACGATACTTTCATAGTATCCTGTGGAATAGGTTGCAATTCACCGGCTTCCAGCTTTTCAATGGTTTCCAGCAATAAGTCTGCTCCCATTTCCGCCAATCGGTCATATACATCACCCGCAATTTCTGCTTCGCCAATCGGTGTTTCCTTGGTGAGCAAAATATCGCCCGCATCCATTTCTTCCGCCATATACATAGTTGTTACACCTGTTTTGGTTTCTCCATTGATAACTGCCCAGTGTACCGGCGCACTGCCGCGATATTTTGGCAACAAGGAACCATGCACATTAATACAACCATAACGAGGATAATCCAGAATTGCTTTCGGCAGCATTTTCCCATAGGCAACAACGGCAATGAGGTCTGGCTCCAGCGCCTCTATGCAATTTTTAACCATATCCAGTTTCAAAGATTCCGGCTGAAACACCGGAATTCCCTGTTCGTCCGCAAATTCTTTTACCGGTGGTTTTTGCAGCTTTTGATTCCTGCCGACAGGCTTATCAGGCTGGCAAAACACAGCACAAATTTCATGCGTGCTTTCCGCCAGCTTTTTTAGACTATGCAGCGCAAAATCAGGCGTTCCCATAAATACAATTTTCATGTTTGCTTTTTCCTCCTGGATATCACCCATCTTAGATTGGTTTCTAAAAATGGAAGAATCCTATATCCATTATTTTTCAATTAAATCTATAAATAACTTTCCATCCAAATGGTCAATCTCATGACAAAATGCACGTGCCAAAAGTTCGGTCCCCTCCAAAGTAAATGGTTTACCATGCCGGTCAAACGCACGAACTTTTACTTTATAAGGACGCTTGATATCAACAAACTTTTCAGGTATACTCAAGCAGCCCTCTGGACCATTTTGCATTCCGGAGGTCTCCAATATCACCGGATTCACCAATTCAATCAAGCCTTGTCCTGTATCAATCGTAATGACACGTTTAAGAATACCAATTTGAACAGCTGCTAATCCTGCACCGTTCTGTTTATACATAGTTTCCGCCATGTCATCAAGCAATTGGTGCAACCGTTTGTCAAATTTATCTACTTCGCGACTTCTTTTCCGCAAAATGTCATCTCCAAGCAACACAATATTGCGAATTGCCATACTCTTATTCCATCCTTTCTTCTGCGATTTAAAAAATATGGTTAGGGTTTGTATCAATACCAAGTGTAAAATCATTCTTCAACGATAGATGGTAATAGTACATTTTTTCTAATGTCGGGATAATATCTTTAACCTGATTCGTTTTTATCAAAAGACCATAACGGTACCGATTTTTCACTTTTAATATGCCGGCAGGACCCGGTCCCAGAAGTTCTGTCTTTCTGTTTTCACTGTGTAATTCCGCCTTCAACCGACGTGCTAAATCTGCCATATAACACTGCGTCCTCTTCTGCTCTTCACCACTAACGATGATATATACCATTTCCGAAAAAGGTGGATAACGTAAAAATTGCCGCAAACGAATCTCATTTTGATAAAATCCCAAATAGTCATGACGAGCGGCAAATAATAACGTTTTATCGGTCGGCATATAGGTTTGAATCACCGCCCGGCCGGCGATATCTCCACGCCCGGCCCGCCCGCATACCTGTGCAAGCAACGCAAAAGCACGCTCCGAGGCTCTAAAATCATTAATGTTCAGCATGGTGTCTGCTGCAATAACACCTACCAACGTCACATTTGGAAAATCCAATCCTTTTGCCACCATTTGAGTCCCCAGCAAAATGTCAATTTCTTTTCGTTCTACAGCATTCAGGATTTTCTCATGTGCTGCTTTGCGACTGGTAGTATCACCATCCATGCGGCAGATACGTGCCGCCGGAAAAAGTTCCCGAAGTTGCTGTTCCACTTTCTGCGTTCCGGTCCCGAACTGCTTCACATGTTTGCTGCCGCATTCGGGACAAATAGTTATATTGTTTTGTGTATAGCCACAATAGTGGCATATCAACTGATTTTCTTTAAAATGATAGGTCAAAGTAATGCTACAATGTGGACATTTTACTGCATATCCACAGCTTCGGCAAGAAACAAATGTGGAATGTCCCCGCCGGTTCATGAGCAGAATGGTTTGCTGTCCATTCTTTAAATTTTTCTCAATTTCCCGCTGCAACACACCGCTGACCACACTGCGGTTTCCACGCTGTAATTCCTGTGCTAAATCTACAATTTGCACATCCGGAAGCAATTGGTTGTTATATCGCTTTGTCAATTCCAGCAGCCTATATTCGCCCTGCCGTGCCCTGTAAAAACTTTCTACGCTTGGTGTTGCCGAGGCGTACACCACAGTCGCACCATACTGCATTGCGCGGTATTTTGCAATTTCCCGCGCATGATAACGCGGATTGGATTCTGATTTATAAGAAGTTTCATGCTCCTCATCCAAAATCAACAGTCCGATATCGTCAAACGGAGCAAAGATAGCACTGCGCGCTCCAATCACTACAGATACACGCCCCTCGCGGATACGCCGCCATTCGTCATA
>CATIYX010000162.1 GCA_949739095.1 uncultured Clostridia bacterium
ACCGTCTGTGCCACTTCCGTTGGGTCTAAACAGCAATCTGTTTCTTCCACCTGCTTAAAATCCGCATTTCGATAGAACTGCGTCGCCGTCATGTCAGGGTAAATCGCCGCTACCCGCACGCCATATTTACGCGCTTCCGCAAATAAACTTGCTGAAAAACTGCCGAGCGCTGCCTTCGTTGCGCCATAAGCGCAGCCGTGCGGATTGTTTTGCTTTGCCGTGACCGATGAAATGTTAACGACTGCACCGCCGCACCGTTTCAAGTCCCGCAACAGCATTTGCGTAAGCACCATGGGAACCTCCACATTCACCGTTACCATTTCGTGTATCTTTTGCGGATTGAGTTCCTCGTGTAACCCAAAATACCCCACACCTGCATTGTTCACCAGCAGATATATTTCATCTTTTTTACGGATATCTTCCACTGTCTCCCGCACCCGGTGCAGATTTGTCAGTTCACAGACAACAGGTACAAACAATGGATTTTCCTGCTCTTTTTCTTCTGAAAAGGTTCTGCCAAGTCCATATACGCGCATTCCCTGTTCCACCAGCAGTCGGCTGATTTCTCGCCCAATACCAGAGGACGCACCTGTAACAATAGCAGTTTTCATGCTAATCTTCCCCTTGCCATAAAAATATTTTTTTCGGCGGCAGATAATTTCCTACCCACCGCTTTATCTGTTCCGTCATTTCTACCGCACGTGCCTGTTCATATTGATAAACACCATCCTGCAATTGATACGGATATTGCAATAGTGCACTGTTCGGTCGGTTTTTCCGCATTCGTTTCAATGCATCTTTTGCAGCGCGAAACTGCCCGATACTGCAATCTAAAATATCATTTGGTGAAACAGTCTCAAACGTTTCTGTGACAAGCTGTTCATAACTTATCTGCCAATTTTTTTGCCACAAAACAGGGTCAAAACAGAGCCGCACGTTCCAGCCGTTTGCTGCCGCAAGAGCCGCACCTTTCAACCGCGCAGCGGTAGTTGCTGTTCCATGTTCATACCGCATTGCAATCTCTTGCGGCGAGAGCGTCCACGCCAATATGACGTTGTCAGAAGGTGTTAAATCCGCAATTTTAGAATAGTTCGCACTTTTTGTACGAATTTCTATAGTGAGGTTTTCATGCGTTTTTGCAAATGTAATCCACTGCCGTACATAGCCCAGCATAGATTCCAGCCCCAGCAGGTCAGTATCATAGGAAATACACAAATACAGCGGATGTTTTTGTAGCAGTTCTTCCACCTGCCGGAATGTTTCCTCTAAATTCACAAACACCACCAAATTTGCTGATGGATACATCCCCTGCAAATAGCAATATTCGCAGTCATATAAACAATTCATCACACTGGAAGTATAATAAAAATGCGTATATCCAAAACTTTGACAGGGTCTTGCACCTTCATAAATGCATGCATTTTCCCGCTTTGCCAAAATCAGTTTTGGACTTTTCTTTTGCAGCCCAAACTGCTGTCTGCTTCGGCAAAACACGTCTTTATAGTGCGATATGATAGTCTGCTGTGCCCGTGGAAATTTCTGCAAAATCTGCTCTGTCACCTGGTGATGCAATGCTTTTTCTTCTATATAAATATGGGAAAATGCTGGCTTAAAGGATACGCTTTCGAAGTTGTTCAAGGTAGTGTTTCCCCTCCTGTTTTCCTGATTCCATACGCCCTGGCAGTTCTTTTAGCAACGCACCAATATCGCCGTGTTCCAGTTTATAATAACGCAACAACTGCTGCATTTGCCGCCACTGTGTCAATGTCAAGCCATGTTCCGCCGCAATAGTTTCTATCGCCCTATATTCCCCTGATGAAAACAGTTCCGATTGCTGCCGTGCAAGGCACACTTGCGCCTGTTTGCTCCACGCTATAATGACGCTGGCATGGCGTTCTACAAGTTGTTCCACCTGCTGCTTTGATAGTCGGCTGCCATCCGCCGCATCCGACACAATTTTTAAAAACGTCATTTGATGAGGCTGTAGAAACATCTGTCCCGCCTGATAAATCCCTGCTGCTTCCATATCCAACAATGCTGTTTCCCGTGCACCATCCTTGATGACTGTCGGACAAGTTGTAAGTGTTGCTTCTTCAAATGGATGACGCAATAATATATCCGGATAGAATGTTCTTCCCGTCGTCTGCTGCACAATTTTATTGCACAGATAACATGTCCCCTGCGGCTGCTGTGCACTACCGCAAATGCCAACATTTATCAGTAAATCCTGCTCCAGTGGTGGGCGGCGTGCAAACAAATAAGACACTGCTGCTGCCGCCTGAACCTCTCCCACGCCAGTCAAAATCAAGCTGGTATTCTCATTTTCAAATATTTGCATATGTGTTTCTTCCACACATTTTTTCAGCCCCATCTGCCGGATGAAAGTCCGCGCTTCAGGATAAAGTGCCATTGCGTAGTATATCATAATTTCTTTTCTTCCTTCCCCAGCACTTTCACTGACAATTTCAACAGATACTCATCTTCTTCCTGAATGGAAAGCTGGTCCAACATCATTTCCTCAAAAATCCATTCCGCTAAACATATATGATGCGCTTTTGCATAGACAAAGAGCTTTTGATATGTCTCTCCCATTGTCTCGAAACCGCCGCGGTGGTATGCTACCAAATAGTTTCCTGCTTCTTTAGTAATCTGTGGAATTTCCGATTGTTTCTCCAACACTTTCACATAAAAACAGGCATACTTTTCATACTGTCCCGCACGCATATCCTCGCTTCTTCGCAGCCCGCCCTGTGTATGGTGTACATGGAATCCCCGCTCTATACACTGATTTACCAATGCTGCAGCATTTTCTGTAAAACTCCTGTCATCTGTTTCTTGAAAGGTATTTGAGCACAAAAAAGTTTCTTGTTTTTCCCATTTTATTGCAATCATCTCGGCATTTGCCCGACATGCCTGCTGCGTGACTTCATATTTTTCCTGAATGAGTCGTTTCATCGCATTTAGTTCCCGCAATTTTTCATCAACTGCTTTTTCCTGTCTACACAGCAACTGTAATAGCTTCTGTGGAGAACGCTTGTCCATATATGTTTTAATTTCTTCTAATGGCATACCTAATTCCCGCAAAATCACAATAACAGAAAACACCTCATATTGTGCCGGAGAATAATATCGGTATCCATTCTCTCCTACAATCTCCGGTGAAAACACACCTATTGCATCGTAGTGAAACAGCGTATGCTTTGTAACATGGCATAACTTTGCAAATTCTCCTGTGGAAAAGAAAGGTTTTAAAATTTTACTCATTTTTTGCATTCTCCTATTGACTATCGGGTTACCCTATCCCTTATAATACCAGATAGTGCATCAAAATGCAAGGAAAATCTCCCATCTATCAAAGAATTACTGCTAAAATTCTGTATCTCCTTGCAGAAATGCACGTGTAGTATGAAAAATCTCTTATCATCTCTGTTCCTGCTGATAGGAGATTTTGAATCACTAATTGTTTGCCCGTTACAGGACTGCAAAATGGAGGTAAATATGAACAACGCAATTTCAAAAAATTTCGGATTTGGCGGACTATTACGGTTTGCTTTTCCCACTATTGTTATGATGATTTTTATGTCCCTCTACACCATTATAGATGGTTTTTTTGTGGCGCGTTTTGTTAATACAGATGCGCTTTCTGCTGTGAATTTGACCTATCCTCTTGCCGGGCTCACCATGACAATCGGCATTATGTTTGCAACCGGCGGAAATGCCGTCATTTCTCGCCAACTCGGAGAAGGAAAACCACTGGAAGCAAAGCAGAATTTTACACTGATTGTCTGCGTTGCAACGGTAATTGGTCTCATTATTACACTCCTGACACTATTATTCTTAGAACCATTAGTCATTTTGATGGGCGCCAGCGGCTCCCTGATTCCACTTTGTCAGGACTATTTATGGATATTAACAGTGTTTGCACCTGTATCTGTGCTACAAATGCTGTTCCAAAGCTTTTTTGTCACAGCAGGAAAACCAGGGCTTGGTCTAGCACTAACCATTGCAGCCGGTGTTGCAAATATGTTGCTGGACTATGTATTTGTCGCTATACTCGGCTGGGGCGTTCAAGGCGCTGCCTGGGCGACAGTCACCGGTTATTGTATTCCTGCCTTTGGCGGAATCCTGTTCTTTTTATGCAACCGAAAAGGCTTGTGTTTCACCCTGCCCAAGCTACGGTGGCGTATACTAGGAGAAAGCTGTTTCAACGGCTCCTCCGAAATGGTTACCAACATATCAACCAGCGTAACCACATTTTTATTTAATATTCTAATGATGCGTTATATCGGCTCAGATGGTGTTGCCGCAATTACGGTTATCCTGTATTGCCAATTTTTGATGACTTCACTTTACTTGGGATTTTCCATGGGCGTTTCCCCTGTGATAGGTTTTCAATATGGCAGTCAAAACAAAGCGGGATTGCAACAGATTTTTCGTATTTGTATGCTGTTTGTTGGGCTATCTTCTGTGCTGATATTTGGTCTTGCACTGCTTTGCACAAAACCCATTGCCACCCTGTTTACCGCCAAAGATTCTGCCGTTTATCCATTAATTATCCGCGGTCTCGGATTATTCTCTATCGGATTCTTGTTTGCAGGCATAAATATTTTCGCCTCCGCACTGTTTACAGCCCTGTCCAATGGTAAAATATCCGCGCTGCTTTCTTTCTCCAGAACCTTCGTTTTTATTTTGCTAGGGCTTTGGCTGCTTCCGCTCTGGCTTCAGGTAGACGGTATCTGGCTTGCCATTCCTTTTGCCGAACTGATAACAGTTGCCGTCAGCCTTCTATGTATCCGCTGGCAAAACCGATATTATGCATTATATGAAAGAAAAAGCAGATAATACTTTGCCTATTCATGTCCCCATTTAATAGCCAAGCGCCTGACGATTCGTCAGGCGCTTGGCTTACTTTGCGGTTTTACTCACGAGGTAAGCACAGTAGGTTGTCTGTCCCATATTCATTGGGTGCAGATTTCACATATTTTTCTCCAAGTATGCTAACCGCCAGAATTAGAAACGGATATGGATAGATATCAACTTGAATACTGCCCGGATATTTCTTTAAATAATCGTGCAGTACCTCTTTGGATTGAAAAATATTTAGATTCAGGTAATTCTCTAAGATGTGAGAAAGGAGAGACATTATGTCTCTCCTTTCTCACTTTTATCCTATCTCCTCTACAAACGCCCTGCATTCTTTCCTATTATGAAATATCAAAACATTCTTTTCTTTCAGCGCTGCCAACATCTCATAATATTTTTTTCTATGATTTTTATTAAAGTTCCATACCCACTTTAAAAATTCCAAATCAAACCGTTCCGGACAACCTTCTCCCATATCGGAACGCACTTTTCCATAAGTCGTTATAATTCTCTTAAACACACCACGCAGACAAGTAAATCTCGAATAGTCCAGATAAATCACCGTATCGCAGTGTTCCAGCCGATCAGATATTGTTCTGTTATAATTCCCGTCTATAATCCACGTTGGTTGGTTTGCCGCCGCTATCAAGAGCCGGTCTAATTCTTCATCTGATATGTGCTGCCAATTTTCCTTCCAATAGATTTGGTCCAAATGTACTACCGGCAATTTTAACTTTTCCCCTAATTGCTTCGCCAATGTTGATTTTCCACTTCCGCCGCACCCGATAATCACAATCCGCTCCATCTTTTTCATGCTTTTCTCCTCTGTGCTGTTAATTTAAAAATTCTTCCGGTACCGGCTCAATTTTGCTGTGATTCCGAACTGCAAATGTCGTTGTTAGCGGAGATTTATACTTTTGCACTTGTATTATTTGCCGATACCACTTTCCTTGTTGCAATTCTGCCGGCGATTGTTCCAGCAAAT
>CATIYX010000163.1 GCA_949739095.1 uncultured Clostridia bacterium
CGGAGCAAAGGAAAACTTTGCTCCGTTTTTCTTTGTAGAAAAACATTTGTACGCTTTTTTGCTTCTCATTTTTCCCACAAGGTGCAAGTCGCTTTGTGAGAAGCTCTGCATCCTTCGGCGCATGAGTATCTATATTATTCAACTTTTCTAAGTAAACAGCCACTTAGAGGCGTAGATTGATAATGCATGTTTGAGTGGTATCTCTACTAGCATGTGTACGTGAACTGGATATACTCTGGCTGTGTTATATTTATCCCATACCATTCATATAACTTTCTAATTTCTACAAAAAATACGTTTCGTCTATATTTTGGCGCAAAATACTATATGATATTTGCAATTCCATTTTGAACTCCATGATCAGACCTCATGATAGACTATGTATATCATTCATTTTGAATATTCTCCGTTTGATATTTTTTCAGTCTTTATCAAAAGGCGTTTCTTTTTCAAGGCTCATAGCTATATGATTTATCGAACCCACGGTCAAATCGTGGGTTTTTGTTATACAATAAAAGCAGCCGTTTCCTGGTGTGGTAGCTGCCAGGAAGTCCTGCGATTGGCGTATAATTAAGCTACTGTCTTAGGGGCCGATAGGAGATGTTACGACTGCAATTTATTAATAATAAAATTATGTGGTTATATGCTATCTCCAAATAGCAACATCCTGTTCAAGACAAAACTTAAATGGTCTGCTTCGCAATCATATATCAAGGGCTTTTCATCATTTTTTTCAAAAATTTTTATTACTATATTTTTTCAATATTGCTTTTAACTAACAATGTAAACCGAAAAGCAAATAAAGGTAAAAACTGAGAAAGCTTTTTTTGCATAAGAATAGCCGATATTGCACATTTGGAAATATCAAATATTGATGACGATGCACAAATATTGTAGACGGATAAAATGATAGAAAAACAGAGGGTTTCAAAAGGCGCGCAAAAAATGTATACGGAACATAAATATGGCTTCTTGCAATGTTTGCTGGCATGATGGTATACTGAAAACAAATCAAAAACAACGCAATAAAGGGAGGAATTTATGATGAATTGGAAAAAGGCAGTTAGTTTAGGTGCTGCAATTTGTATTGCTGGTACAACATTGCTGACAGGATGTACATCATCAGGAGGCGACCATAATACATCAATGGAAAATGTTGAATTTCCGTTGAAAGAATCTGTTACCTTAACGTATTGGATGCCATTGAATGCATCAGTCAGCAAGAATCATAGTAATATGAATGATACGAAACTCTATCAGGAGTTGGAGAAGAGAACAGGTGTAAAAATGGAATTTCAGCATCCGCCGCTTGGACAAGAGAAAGAACAATTTAATCTGATGGTTGCGTCCAATGAACTGCCGGATATCTATGAATATGATATGTTATTATATCAAGGGGGCGCACAAAAAGCATTAGATGATGAAATTATTATTCCGTTAAATGATTTGATAGAAAAATATGCGCCTAATCTGACAGCAGTGCTGCAACAAAATTCGGAATGGGATAAAAATATAAAAACAGACGATGGTACATATTTCACGTTTCCGTTTATTCGCGGCGATGATCGGCTGCGTGTATATGCGGGAGCAATGTTACGGCAGGATTGGTTGGATGAACTGGGACTTTCTGTGCCAGAAACGATTTCAGAGTGGGAAACTGTATTAACTGCATTTAAGGAACAAAAAGGCGCAACGAATCCGTTTGCGTTTGAATTGAAAAAATTCAAACTATATAACATGGTAGCAGGTGCGTATGGTGTGGCAAATGATATGTTTTTAGATGATGACGGTACAGTACAGTTCGGACCGATGATGCCTGCGTATAAAGAATATCTGACAACCCTCAAACGATGGTATGACAAAGGATTGTTGGATCGTGATTTTGCAACCAGCGATGGAGCGGCGGGGACTTCTAAAATTACAACCGGAAAAGCAGGTGCCACAGTTGGCGGTTCTGGAGGAAGTTTGGGAAATTATATTAATCTAATGAAAAATCAGGATGCCAAGTTTAATCTTATGCCGGCACCGTATCCAACGCTGAATAAAGGCGATCGTCCACAGTTTGGACAGATTGACCCGTCTTCGGGACAAAACGCATTTATTTCACCTACATGTAAACAACCGGAAATTGCTGTAAAATATTTAGATTACGGATATGGTGAAGAAGGGCATATGCTGTTTAATTTTGGTATAGAAGATGTGAGCTATACCATGCAGGATGGCAAACCGGTTTATACAGAAGAAATCAGCAATCATCCGGCGGGATGGGGATTTGCAGAATCTCTTACACAATATGCAAGGGCGAGCAGCAATGGTGCATTTGTGCAGGATTACGATTATGTTGAGCAGTATTGTTCCTTACCACAACAGCAGGCAGCTATCAGCATTTGGTCGGATACAGATGCAAAGAAACACACTATGCCGCCGGCCACCCCAACGACTGAAGAATCTCAACGTTATGCACAGTTAATGGCTGACATTGATACCTATTGCGAGGAAATGTATTTGAAGTTTATATTGGGGAGTGAAAGCCTGGATAAATTTGATACATATGTGCAGCACATCAAGGAGATGGGGATTGAAGAGGCAATTAAAATTCAGCAGGAGGCAGTGGAACGATATAATCAACGTTAAACGGTAAGAAAACAGATATAAAAGACAGGAGTCAAAGGTATGAAACAAGCAATTTCGTTTGGCAAGACAGTGCCGCGGCAGAAAAAGCCGCGGTTACTGCGGGAATTAGCAAAAAATAAATATATCTATATCATGCTGATTCCGTTTTTACTATTTTATATTATTTTTATGTATGGACCGATGTATGGTGCAATGATTGCATTTAAAGATTTTACGCCCAAACTGGGTATTTTAGGTAGTCCGTGGGTGGGGATAAAGCATTTTGAGGCTTTTTTTGGAAGCATCTATTTTTGGCGTTTGCTACGAAATACCATTTCTATTAGTTTGCAAACACTGATATTTGGATTTCCGGCACCCATCATACTGGCATTGTTGCTGAACGAGGTGCGTCAGGCGTGGTTTAAGAAAACCGTACAGACCATATCCTATATGCCGCATTTTATTTCGCTGGTGGTTGTCTGCGGAATCATTAAAATTTTCACAGGCAGCGAAGGTATTATCAATGATTTTATGGTAAATTTAGGACAAGAACGGCGGGATTTACTTTTGGATCCGGCACTGTTTCAGCCTATCTATGTCATATCGGATATTTGGCAGAAAATCGGATGGGAATCTATTATTTATCTGGCAGCACTTTCCGGCGTAGACCAGGAACTATATGAGGCGGCGCGTATTGACGGTGCGGGTAAATGGCGGCAATTGCTGAGCGTGACATTGCCATGCATTTTGCCAACGATTGTTGTTATGCTGATTTTACGTGTTGGGTCTATGATGAACATTGGATTTGAAAAAATCATTCTATTATATAACGGGAACACCTATGAGACGGCAGACGTTATTTCCAGTTATGTATACCGTAAAGGGATACAAGAATTTTCTTATAGTTTCAGTACAGCAGTGGGACTGTTTAATTCGGTCATTAACTTCTTTTTGGTGCTGAGCGCAAATACCATCAGCAAAAAAGTGAACGATACAAGCTTGTGGTAAGGAGGAGAAAAGATGATAAAAAGAAGCGTTGGTGAACGTGTATTTGAAATAATTAATATTATAATTCTTACCTTTCTGGGTTTAATCGCTCTGTATCCATTGTGGCATGTGTTAATGGCATCTATTAGTAGCGGTGATGGTTTGGCACGGCATACCGGCGCAATGTTTGTGCCAGCAGGATTTAGTCTGAAAGCATATCAATTGGTGATTAATACACCGATGGTCTTAAAGGGCTATGGGAATACTTTATATATTTTGGTGTTTGGTCTGGCATTGTCTATGGCTATGACTATTTTAGGCGCATTTGCACTATCGCGTAAAGGATTATATGGAAGAAAAGTGATTTTGCTCTTTATCATTTTTACGATGTATTTTTCCGGCGGCATGATTCCTTTTTATTTTACTGTAAAAAATGTTGGACTGGCAGATACACGCTGGGCATTAATTGTGCCAACATGTGTTAACACATTTAACTTTATCATCATGCGAACCGGATTTGAAGCGATACCGGTAAGTTTGGAGGAGTCAGCAAAAATAGACGGAGCGAATGATTTTATAGTTTTATGGAAAATTATTTTACCGCTGGCGAAACCTGTCATTGCGGTCATTGTGCTGTATTATGCAGTGGGAATTTGGAACAGTTGGTTTAATGCAATGCTGTTTCTGCGCAGCCGTGAACTGTATCCACTGCAGTTGGTACTGCGAGAAATTTTGATTCAAAATGATACGGCCGCTATGACAATGGGCGGCGGAGATGCGGACACAGGAATGTTAAATGAAGTATTAAAATATGCGACTATTTGTGTGGCAACCATCCCGATTTTGGTGATTTATCCGTTTTTGCAAAAATATTTTGCCAAAGGCGTAATGGTTGGTGCAGTAAAGGGCTAAAGCAAAGTTACATATAAAGGGAGGGTATATTTGTGAGTGAAAAAAAGAGAGGGCTCAGTATCGTACTATTGATAGTCATGGTACTATCCGTAATAGGCGGAATATTTCCGGCGGCAGCGCAAGAAATACCGAATAAAGCGGTATTTGACCTAATTTCCTATGGGATACTACCGGAGGGGACAAATACAGGGGAAAATGAAACGGTGACACGTGAAAAGCTGGCGGATATGGTGGCAAAAATATTACAAATTGACCACGTTGGCGGTGTTGCCATTCATTTTAGAGATGTCACACGGGAATCAGCTTATTATGACAGCATCAGTATTGTGGCGGCATTGGGTATTGTGCAGGGAGATGGAAATGGTATGTTCCGACCGAGTGATTCTGTTAGCTATCAGGAGGCAGTAAAAGTACTTGTGTGTCTACTGGGCTATGACAGTATGGCGCAGAGCAAAGGCGGTTACCCCATGGGTTATTTGACAGTTGGCGGAGAAATAGGCTTGCTGGGCGGAGGCGGAAGTACACAGAGTTTTACAGCGCAAAATTTGTATCAAATGTTTTATAATGCGCTGGACATTTCCATTATGGTTCCGGTATTTGGAGAAGGCGGCTACAAAATTGATAAAGATGAAACATTCCGTAATCAATTGGAGAACAGAGTAGACGGAACGTTATATAAAGGCAAAGGTATGGTAGAGGCAAACTATGATTACTACATCAATCAAGCAGTGCCTTCTATCCAAAAAAGCCAAGTTATGATTGAAGGAAGAATCTATGAAGTGGGTACAACAGGTGCAGCGGACTACATTGGACAGGACGTAGAATTTTATGCCAAAGAGGACGATAATGGTATATTTACATTAGTCAGTTTAAAACCGGCACGTACGACAACTGTGATAACTGTAACGGACGAAATCTTTGACGGCATGGACGGAAATACATTATATTATTACGAAAATAATCAGCGGGAAAAACTGACGCTTGAAAATGATTTCATATACCTGTATAACCATGTGCGGCAGACAGGAATCACAGCAGGTGATATTGAGGTGCTGTCAGGGAAACTGAAACTAATTGACAATGATGGGAATCAGGCATATGACATTATTTTGCGAGAGGAATATGAAACAGTATGTGTGGATTCGGTTGTTAACGGCAGAATATATTTCAAGGACAACAAAATGATAGCAGGGCAAACAAGTTTATTGATTGACAAAGAGGAGATTGATAAAACCTATTTGTTGATTGACGCACAGGGAATGCCAATAGAAGTAGAAGCAATTAAGGAGGATATGGTATTATCTGTTTTGAGTGATATATATGGGACATTTTTTCGAATCATTGCAAACGACAAGACTGTAGAAGGAAAAATAGAAGAGATTTGCAGTGAAGAACCAATAAAAATGACTATTGACGGAACGGTATATACTGTGGCGTATGGCGTAACACTGGATGCGAATGTGGGAGACAATGTAATCGCTTATTTGAATGAGCGCGGACAAATTGCGGATATGGAAGAACAATCCGGTGCAACGCAGTATGGATATGTGTTGGAAGCGGGACGTGTAGGTGGTATGGGAAACTGGCAAATGAAAATTTTGGAGCCAGGCACGTTGACCATGCAATATGATATTGATGACAGCGACCCGGACAATGTAAAAACAACGCCATATCTCAAAGGGAAAAATAACGGCGTGAAAATTCTAGATATTGCACAAGGTGTGAGCGTAAATGGGGGTAAATATACAGGAGAACTTAATATGCTGTTTCGCGATGTGGAAAAACGCACCATTGAATATCAATTAAACAGCCAAGGCAAAGTATCGAGAATTGATTTTCCGCAGCGCATAGGAACGGGAGAAAAACGAAAATATAACGGTTATGAGAGACTGTTTGGCGGTTTTGGCAGTGGTGCGTTTGCAACAGATGACAGCACCAAGGTGATATGTGTACCGGAAACAGCAGTAGAGCGGGATGAGGATTATCGGGCGGAGGTAGAAATCAATAATGGGTCTCAATATACTATCAGTGGCTATGAGCAACGAAGTGCGTATATTGCAGAGTTGGTTGTGATTACCATGCCCATGAAATATGACAATGCGGTGGAGGTCAACGAAAATAAGGATAAAATAGTTGTTGCGACCAGTGTAAAATCCATTATAGGGGAAGACGGTGAGTCGGCAAAGGAAATTAGTTTTTTAGAGGGAAAAGAGGAAAAAACCTATCGCGTAGCAGATACGGCACTTTCCACAGTAGCAGGTATGGGTGTTGGCGATGTGTTTTTCTATACACTTAATCCAGTTGGTGAAGTCGGTACGATTAAGCTGCTGCAAAAAGTACTTCCGCGACCGGCGTTTCGCAATGAGGGAAGCGTTGATACCAGCACCGGAAAGAATATGTTCGGAACGATTCATAATGTGACCTATAAAACAGTCAATGATATCAATAATATTTTTGTCGATAGTGTGGAGTTGTGGTTTAACGAAACAGGAAGCGAAACTTATACATTGGATGTCAATGTCCGCAATGCTCCACCCATTTATTTTGTTAACGCAAATGCGAAAACAGTTCGCGTGGGAACACGTGAAGATTTGGCAACGGCAATGAATAGCAGATATGGCGTTTATGTCCGCGCGAGTGACTCCAAAATTCGCGGTATCGTATTGGTATCTTATTGATAAAAGGGAGGATACAGTAAATGAAACATAGAAAAAAACTGCCATGGATTGTATTAGCTGGACTAATCGTTTCCCTTTTTGCAGGAATTGTCCCGGCAGCAGCGGAAATGACACCGGCGCAGACCGCAGCTTATTATAGTTATACCATTGGAAATTTTGTAGAGGGATACGAGGGATATGCTTACGAAAAAAAAGCAGATTTTGCTTCCCTTGACGAGTTAAAAGCGTTTCCGGCAATCGCGGCAGGCTCGGGAAATAAGTGGGATGGCGTAAGCGTAGTGAATGGCAAACCTGTTATGAGTAAGGCGAATGATGTGATTGATTTTCTTTTTCCGACGTATGATGATAAAGAAATCGAAAAACCGACAGCACAAAAATCGTATGCATTGTTCAGTTATTCGCTGGGAACAACAGATGCAAATTTTCAAAGTTCGCCCGGGCAGACGGCACGGCATCAAAAAGGGAAAATGGAGTTTAATCAAAAGGGTGCAAGCGGCGCTGTGTGGACGCAAGTGACGGATGATATTCAAAATTTTGCAGCAAATGACATTCTCACGATTAAAACGTTTCAGGATGCAACACGACAAAATTCCGCGAAATTGTTAGAATATACAACTTGGGTGAAAAATGAAACAAAAAACACAGGATTTGTGAAGCAATTGGAAAACGTAAATCCACAAGCTTCTGCTGCCAATCAGAATATTAAAAATTATAATGCGAAAGTGCTGGACGGAAATACTGGTACTGTCACTATTTATAGCTGGGGCAGTTATGAACAATATGAATATTTGCTGCGGGAAACTATTCGCAGTGTGGAAGCGGAAATGCTGGGAAGCAACCGTTCTTTACAAAATGTAACAAGCAATTTAAAATTACCGCAGGATTTAGCATTAAAGTTGGATAAAGAACACATTGGAAGTGTGAAATGGACATCTAGCAATGAGGCAATTGTGAACGCCCAAACTGGTGCTGTGACGCGCTTGGAATCAGGGGACCAAAAAGTGACATTGACAGCGGTGTACACTGTCAGCGGTGCAGAAGGGGAAAAAACAAAAACCATTGCATATCCGATTACCATTCCGACATCTGCGGCAATGACACCGGAAGAAGCATTTTATTACCGTTACACTATGGGAAAAATGATAGATGGGTACGATGGCTATGCCTATGAAAATGATTTGAATTTTGCCTCACTGGCAGAACTGAAAACAGCGGATAATATCGAAGTGAGAAGCGATGCAGGAATGTCTGTCGAGGGAGGAAAAGCAAAATTCGGGAAAGGCGCAGGAGAGGTTAGTTTTAAGTATCCGGATAAAGATATTATGGGGAATGATAAACCGGTGAACGGAAAAATGTATAGTGAGACGGCTTTTTCCATCAACCCCAAATCCACATTTTTGAATATGTCTTCCGGAGCAGGTGTGAAGACCGAAGGTTCTAAAATCAAGCTTAGCTATAGAACCGATACGAATGGTGAAGGATTTCAGGAGGCAACAGCTGATATTCAAAATTTTGCAGCGAACGATATTCTACGGTATAAGTTTTATTTGGATGCAACACGGAAAGAAGACCCTAATGGTTTGCTGTGTTACACAACATGGATAGAAAACAGCACGAAAAACACCAGTTGGATATTACAAAAAGAGAATTATAACCCCAGATGGGGTTCAACCAATACAAGCCTTGTAGAGATAACGTTTAAAACAGCTGCCTATAATAATGGGATTGGAACGGCGCATTCTGTTGCGGCATATGAACGGTTTGAATATTTGCTGCGCGACCTGGTACGGAAAACTGAGAAGGATATGCTGCAAGGAAATACGACGCTGAACCGCGTAGAAATGGACTTGCGGTTGCAGAGCGGCGAGACGGTATTGGACAAGGGATGCCGTGGAACTGTGACGTGGGAGTCCACTGATGCAAACGTGATTAATCCGCAAACCGGTAAGGTGGAACGTTCCACAACGGAGGACAAATATGTAACTTTGACAGCTACCTATAGCGTAGCGGATGAAAAGGGCGAAACAAAAGAAAAAGTAATTGCATATGAAGTTTTTGTGCCGATGAATGCACCGCTTCGTAAACTGGCAGATAAATTTACTTGGGAGGTTATTAGCAATACACAGACGGCAGACAGCGTTCGGGGAGATTTGAATTTGGTAAATACATATACGCATGAAAGCGTACCGGACTGTACTGCGGCGGTGAGCTGGGCAGCGCTTAGCGGCGAAGATGCAGTGAATACGGAAACGGGAGAAATCACACGTCAAGCGACAGATGATATTAAAGTAGAACTTGAGGCAACGCTGAAAGACGGAGATGCAGAAGTGAAAATTGTATTTTCGTTTACGGTGCCGCGCTACATATCTCCGCAGGAGGAGGTAGACACGGTTGCACAGAATTTGACATGGGAATCTATCAGTGCAGAGCCGCAAAACGGTGTGACTAAAAAACTAACGCTACCCAGCACGATGGCAACGATAGATAACAATACAGCGCAAATCTCATGGAAGGTATCGGCAGGCAGTGCAGCAACCTCACCAGATGGAACGATTACGCCACAAAGTACAGATACGCTTGCAACACTGGAAGCGGTTGTTTCCTGTAATGGAGCGCAAGCGAAAAAAGAGTTTCAGTTTGTTGTTTTGGCGGTAAATAAAGATTTAGAGCATTTTTATGTCAATTTTAAGGCAGAAGGAGATAAGACTTTGTCAGAATCTTCTTATGCGGCGGCAATGGAAACCAGAACCACAGGCGCAGTGGAAGAAGGATATTCTGCACAGTTTATAGATGGAAAGGGCTTACAATTGCAATCAACAGGAGTGAATGCAGACGCCGATAAATTCACGTTGCACTGGAATATGCTGTCTTCCGCAGCGGATGCAACGGCAATGGAAAATTTGAAAACGACTTCAACCATCTATGAAGTTACGATGTATGTTATCGGTAAAGACAAGGCGAATACACGTGTGACACTCGTTGATGCACAAAACAGAAATGCCATTTTGTTTACAGCCAGAAATGATATTGTAGGCATACAGGCAGGAAACAAATGGAATGCAGAAGGAAGAGTGCCATGGGGAGATACGAATATTTATCCCACACTCTTTGATGGAGAAAACGGACCGCGTGTTACATTCCGTGCCGAGTATAATCATATGACAGGCAAATTGAATGCCTATGTGAAGCTGGAGGATTACACAGGGCCGGAGAATTACGGAGAATATTATCAGATAGCAACAAATGTTGCGCCGAATAATGCTGCCGTGACAGGTAGTCTTGTCGGTATGGAAATTGATTCCTGCGGGGCTAACGACGTAGTGATAGAGCGTGTCCGCTGTTATACTACCTCCCATGCTGTAAAAGAAGCGACTTCTGAAGTTGTGCAAGCATTGGATTATATGAATGGACAAAATGAGGAATTTGTAGTGGGAAATCTAGAATTTCCGCAAGCAATTGACCAATACGGCGCATCCATTTCATGGAAGAGCGAACCGGAAGGATATTTTGACGGAAAAGGGAATTTACTTTCTCGACCGGCAGCATATGAAACGGTAGATGTTGCCATTACTCCTGTTATAACATTTGCAAATGCAGCATGGGCATCCGCAGCACCAGCGTTTCCGGCAAACACAGTGACAGTAGTCGGTGTGAATAGCGAAAATACTGCGCTAAACAAAAAAGTGAGCGTTTCGGGTGCGAAAGCGGCAGAAGGCAAACGTGCAGATTATATTACGGATGGTAGTCTCGAACGTGGATTTTCGACTGACGGAACAGAAAAACGCTTTGATATCATTGTTGACTTAGCGGACATAGCTTGGAATAAACTGAAGATTACCGAGGGTGAAGCTTATAATGTAGCATCTTACGAAATCAGCGTGTCGGATGATAAAAGAAATTGGACAACAGTTCAAACTGGTACAACGCTGCAAATGAAAGAAGTGACATTAGCGGATGACAAAGGCAGCCGATATGTAAGGCTTTCTGTTCAGGGAAAAACATTTGAAAGTTTGCCAGTACATATTAAGGAGATAGAAGCATTTTTTGAACCGTCTGATGCATACCGTGCGAAAGCAGATCTGGAGCAGGTAACATTGCCGACAGGAATGGTGAAACAGAACTTTACGATTCCGGCAAAAGGCGCTGTTTACGGAAGTGAATTTACTTGGTCGTCAAGCCGCAGCGATATTTTATCCGTTGTCGTGACACCCTCCGAAGAAGGGTATTTGGTAACAGTAATACAGCCGGAGCGCAATACACCTGTTACGCTGACTTTAAAAACAGGAGATATTACCGAGCAGTATCAGATAACCGTGCAGGGGAAAACTTACGGCGGTGGTGGCATAGGCGGTGGCGCAGGCAGCGGTACCGGCGGAGGAAACAGAGTATCCGGAAGCGCAAGCAGTACGATTCCATATCTTCCGACAGAAACAAACCGAAGTGAAAACATTTATCTGACAGGATATTTCCCTGATGTAACAGGATGGGCGGAAAGCTATATTAACAGACTTTATGAAAATAAAATTGTCAGCGGAGATACACAGGGCTATTTCAATCCGGAAGCGCAAGTGTCGCGCGGAGAATATATCAAAATGCTGACATTGGTATTGGGGATTGTGCCGGATACACAAGCAGACCTCCCATTTACAGATGTTTCGGCGGAACATTGGGCAAGACCATATATCGCGGCAGCGTATAAATTGGGTATTATCAGTGGTATTTCCGAAACAGAATTCGGTGTTGAACAGGCGGTTACGCGTCAAGATTTGGCAGTGATGACAAATCGTGCATTGGAAAAAATGGGGCGAAAAATGCATCCTGTAGCGGAGAAAACAGAATTTACCGATAGATCTGTGATTGCACCATATGCGATAGAAAGCGTTGAAAGTATGCAGCGCTGTGGTATTATAAATGGTAAGCCGGACGGCGGCTTCTACCCGCTGGATTGTGCAACGCGTGCCGAAAGTGCGAAAATTCTGTGCGGCGTGCTGTCGAACTAGGGGAGGCGAAACAATGAAAAGATATAAAAAGACGTTTTGTCTGTTGCTGGGAGGGCTGTTGCTAAGCAGTGCAATGCTGTCAGCTGCGGAGACGGTGACGCCAGAAACGATGTCCGTTGCCGCACCGACTGTGGCGGCAGAGGCGAATCCGGGGGAAGTCTATGATTATGAGCGCGATACTGCCTATGCCCGCTTAGCGCAGTGGCAGGATCCAAATTACATGAGCGATGAAGAGTTTTTTGGAAAATACGAAAACGGTCAGTGGATTAATTCCGGCAAGCTAGACTATGAACGAATTTTGGATTTGTCAGCGGTAAAAGCGGCAGTAGAGCAGCAAA
>CATIYX010000164.1 GCA_949739095.1 uncultured Clostridia bacterium
ATACCCAATGCGGTTATGTAAAATATAATCTACATCGGTAATGGTCTGTTTTCCGCTGTTTGCTTTGGTAACGGAACCATTTTTGCCAATGAGAATATCACCGCGCAGCAATGCCTGATTCAGGTTGGTATAGATATCCATACCGCTGTAGGAATTGATGACGCTCCCAAGTGCAACCATCTCGTTGTCAAACAGGAACCAGGACTTGTGCAGAGAGAGTTTATCACGATTATAGTCCATGGTAGACGCGCCATAGATGCCGTCACTGACGCCGCCTACGAAATCAGTCGTACCACGCCAATGTCCAATGCCTTCGCCGTACCATTGTACGACATCGTTTAAGTTTTTCAAAGCCCCCTGCGGCGTTGTGGTGCCCGGAACACGGTTCCAGTTCCAAAGCGGATAGATGTTTTCATATTCGCTGCCGTCCAACATAAGATTGGTTACGCCATCTGATATATAATAGCCAAGCGTGTTTTCATCGTTGACCACTTCCGAAGGTTTGGTGCGCAGGGAATTGGTCTTGATACCAATATGGAAACCGGGGCGTTTGTGCGCCATGTAATCAGAGCACCAGAAATTGCGGTTGCCTGTCATAGTATCCGTTTCGCCCAAGCGATTTTGTTGTAGCGAAACTAATTCATCATAGCGATCCAAATCAGGGAAGTGAAGCAGCAGTTCTACAGACTCTTTCACAGAGCCTTGAATGCCTTTACTGCTGTTTGGACGGGAGAATCCACGTCCTGTGACAGTAAAATCCTTATAGGCATTTTGGAATCCCCATTGCATACCGTCTAAAATAAAGTTTGCATATACATTTAACGCTGTTTTGCTCACCATATATTTGGTATCCAAGACATAGTTCAAAATCTTATTTACATCGCCGCAATATACTTCGCCATAACCACCCCATTGCAGAGAGTTGCCATGCTGATGGAAACTACCGTCTGGCTTAATGCCTTCGGAATCGTTGGCATAGTCATTGGATTTCTTTTTGGGGAAGACTCGCATTTCATTTTGCAGCAGTCCCATGATGTCATAGAGCAGTGGTTCGTCATTGGTGGCAATGGCTGTTTTAAAGGTAATCAGCAATTTATCTGTCAAATTACCGCCGGTGCTTGCGACAGGGCGTTCTGTGGAATACCATTCCTGTTTTTCATTAAAAATGCTGCCGGCGTTTGCCTGCTTGTTCAGTTCTTGCAACACTTCATCTGACACGCCCTCAGGCTCCATCAGCAGGATATCGACAAGACGGGTGGGATTGCCAATTTCGCCATACCACCAGTTGAGACTGGGAGTAATATCGCCATGTACCCAGAAATCCAGAGATATTGCAAGTTTATTCTTCAATTCCGCATTTTGATAGTAGGAGTTTTCTGGCGAATAAGCTGCAATAGCCATTGTTTTACAATTGCTGAGATGGTCTACAGCAGGCCACATGCTGCGGTCATCGGAAGAATAGTCAATGCCGGAAAAACTGCCATCTTCCTGCCATTTCTCTAAAATTTCCGTTGGGTCAGCAGTGGCGGAATAGACGGTTTCTTTCAATTTATTCTTGATTGTTTGAAAATCTGTATCAGCATTCGTTTGTGGTGCGCTGGCAGCACCGAGGCGAATCAAAATTGTATCCATATCTTGTTCCACGAGCTGCCGCAGACTGTCCTGACTGCCGGTGCCGATTACAGCAACATCATTTGGGAACCAAACAACAGTTTTTCCAAGAGATTGCGAAACCGCACGCAGTGGAACAAATGTCCGTCCATTGCGCTCAAGAGCAGGTTGATCAATTGGCTGGGATACGCCTCCAACAGAAATCTCACGTTCACCAATCACCAGACGAATAGCAGGAGCGGACAAAATTTCAATGCTTTGCGTCTGTCCGTCATAAGTTACTTCATAGCCCAGACGCTCTGCAATAAAACGCAAGGGAACCATCATGGTGTCACCCTCATAAAATGGTGTAACAGTATTATTGTCAGGGTCAATTTGAAATTTTGCGCCGTTTGAAAGTGCATTAGCATACCACGTCTTGACAAAAATTTGCGCTTCTGGTGTGGAAATGGCAGCGTCGTCATTAGCATAGGTCAACATTGATGCACTAGTCAGCAAGGTACAAAAAGCCAGAATAAAACTAAATTTTTTCATGAGAATCCTCCTTGTTGTAAATTTACTGAAAAATTAATTTATCCTTTGCCATGCGGCAAAGGATAAATTGAACAGACACAAAAATTAGTCCTCAATATAATTGCTGCGCGCGGCATAATGCGTATGCAGCAATTCGTGTGACTTGTGACTGCAGGGTTCACCTAAATAGTCTTCATAAATTTTAGTAATTGCCGGATTTTTGTGTGATTGCCGTACCGGCAAATTCTGATCCTCTGTATAAAGCGCTTTGGCACGCAGCTTTTTCACATCCACTTCCGCGCGTGTGAAGCTGTCCACAATCGGCTGTCCGC
>CATIYX010000165.1 GCA_949739095.1 uncultured Clostridia bacterium
CGCTGCTGCGTCACTGCCATAGTCCAGAATTTCTGCGGTTTCACGGACAGCGGATTCCGCCTGGTCTGCCGCGTCTGCCAGCGTATCTAAAATGCTGTCGAAATCCTGCAAAATGGGGTCTGCCTGTTCCAACGCGTCCGCAATGTTGACACTGGCGCGGTTCAGTTCCTCCAAATTGCCGTCCGCCCAGTCCACGCTTTGGTCTGCTAAATCTTTAGCGCTATCTTTGGCGGCTTTGGTATAACCCGAAATGTTGTCCATACGGGAAGAAATTGTAGAAATGTTGCTGTCCGCACGGTTTAGCGCTTGGTTCACCAGTCCGTCCAGACTAGACAGTTCGTTGCGTAAGTCGGCAATGGTATCACCGGAAAATTTTAAAATGATGTCCGGCGCCATTTGTCCGGCGATACCGCCTACATCCTTACGTCCATGAATCGTGCCATTATTTTTGGCGTTTTCAAGGTATCCGGCGGAGCGGCCTACCACGCCGCCGACATTATAGCCAATGTGGGGATAGCCGATGGTGCCGTTGTTGGTACAGGTCTGAATGAAGCCTTCGGAATAGCCCGCAATGCCGCCGGTGTCCGTGGTGGTGTTTACGTTTTCCGTAGAATTTAGGTCCTCCAAATCAATCTGCAAATCGGTCAGACTGATTTGAGGGTCAAAACTGGTGGTATTGACCTCGCTGCTGTTGGTGCAGCCGGAAAGCGTTCCGCGATTTGCGCCCGCAATGCCGCCGGTATAATGTTCGCCGCGGACGCTGCCGCTTACTGTGCAGCCAAAGATGGTTCCGCCGGTTTCGTTGATACCTGCAATGCCGCCGACATAGCTCTTTCCGTTCACCGTACCGCTAAAGGAACAGTTCACCAGTTTTCCGCTGTTGGAACCGACAATGCCGCCGACATCGTTTTGCGTGCCTGACGGTATCACGGTTCCCGAAACGTTTAAATCCTGCACGGTTCCATAACGCTGCACATAGCGGAACAAGCCTTGATAGGAACCTGCTTCGGACAGGGATACACCGCTGATGGTATGTCCTTCGCCGCGGAACGTGCCGCCAAAGGTGGGGATGGGTTTCAGACCGGTGCCCTCCAAATTCAAATCTGCTGTGAGCGTGACGGTTTTTCCCTGCGACCAAGTGTCCAAAGAACAGTTTTTGGCAAATTCTTTGAAGTCTGCCACAGAGGAAATGGTGATGGATTGTTCCTCCGGCGCAGCGCAAGGCGCAAGGGATGAAAACGGCAGAATGCAAAGTAATGCTGCAAATAGCAGCGCGCACCGCCGCC
>CATIYX010000166.1 GCA_949739095.1 uncultured Clostridia bacterium
AATTTTCAGCGTTTCCACAATCACATTGACCACGCCGACCTCTACGCCCGTCATATCCTCCATCTGGTATTTGATGTTGCTGCGGATACTTTCGCTGACGGTGTTCATGTTCACACCATAGGAGGTGATGATATGCACATCCACAAACAATTTGCTGTCCTCCACCTTGATTTTAATACCCTTTGACAAGTGGCTTACTGTATCAGATTTCAGTTTCTTTCCGCCAATTGCAAGTCCTACCACGCCATAACAGGATGAGGTGATATTTGCAATCATTGTCAGCATGACCTTGGTTGTAATTTTGATGTCGCCCCGTCCCGTTTCCAGTTTAATCGCCATTTTGTTCCCTTCCTTTCGCCTGCTCCTCGTTGTTTTCCTGTTGTAGTTCTATCGGTTCCTGATGGTTTTTCCATTCTTTTTGTTTGCCCTGCGCGCGCTCCAATGTGAAGGTAAACACGGTATATTCCCCTTCCTTGCTGCTTGCCCAGATATCCTCTCCGCCCATGCGGATAATGCTTTTCACAATATATAATCCCAGCCCTACGCCTTTTTTGTCACTGCTGCGGGATTTGTCGGTTTTATAGAACCTATCCCATATATATTGCAATTCCTCCTGCCGAATTCCTTCTCCGCTGTTTTTAACAGAAACATATGCTTTTTTACCGCGTCCCTCCACTTGGAGTGACAATTCCCCGCCCTCCGGCGTAAACTTGACGGCGTTGTCAATCAGATTGGTCAGAACGCGCGTAATGTCGTCCCTATCTGCCAGCACCATACATTTTTCCTGTTCTACTGCGAGATTCACCTGAATTTCTTTTTCTGTGATGTTGTTTTCAAACCGTATGATACCGCGGCGCACTTCTTCATTGATATCAAATACGGTTTTATTCACCTTTTTCGACCCTGATTCCATGCGTGAAATCGCCAGCAAATCATTCACCAGCCGCGACAGGCGCCGCACTTCCTGAATCACAATAGCCAGGTATTCACTCTGTTTTTCCTGCGGAACGGTCCCATCAGCAATCCCTTCCAAAAATCCAATGATAATTGTCATGGGGGTGCGCAGTTCATGGGATACATTGGAGATAAAGCTGCTGCGTGTCTGTTCCAGATGGTCCAGCGCCTGTGTCATTTCGTTGAAACTTTGTGCCAGCTCTCCGATTTCATCATCACCCACTGCCGTGATACGAGCAGAAAAATTCCCTTTGGCAATGTTTTTTGCCATGTCCCGCATTTGTTTCAGCGGCGTAGAGATATAGCGCGCAAAAATATAGGACAAAACAAAGGCAATCACCAACGCCAGCACCATTGCAAACATAATCATTTCCAGCATATCCAGCCGTAGTTCATCCAGATATGGCGTGGGTAAAATGCAAAACACACCGCCTGTCACTTTATCGTTTGACACAATGGGGCTGCCCGCCACCACAACCGTGCTGCCGAAAATGGAGGCAAATTCCGTTCGCGACAAAATCTTCTCTCCTTGCAGCACCGGTGCAACCAACGCCTGCGGCAATATGCGTCCCGTGAGCTTATCTCCAACAGAAATGGATTGTTCCAGCACACTGCCCGTCTGGTCAAACACAACGATATGCGCACCGGTGTTTTGGCTATAGCTTTCCAGATTCAGCCGGAATACGCGGGCAATCAATCCTGCATATTCGCTGCCGGAAAGCATTTCCACCGTCATTTCCGCAATCCGGTCCGCACTGCGGCTGAGCGTTTCACCTTCGCGCTTGGTATAATAATCGCCCAGAAACCAAAACAGTATCGAACTTATTATGACAAAACTTCCCAAAATTAATACCATAAACATGGCAATTAATTTGGTGCGCAGATTATTTCTCATATATTATTTCACCTCGAACTTATAGCCCACACCCCAAACAGTTTTCAGCGACCAGTTCTGTTCATAGGGTTCGATTTTCTCGCGCAGACGTTTGACATGTACATCCACAGTACGCGAGTCACCAAAAAAATCATAACCCCAAATTTCGTCCAGCAGTTGCTCCCGCGTAAAGACGCGGCCCGGATTTTTCGCAAGATAGTAGAGCAATTCCAGTTCTTTGGGCGGAATATCCACATTGTTGCCGCCCAGCTTCAGTTCATAGGTGCTGAGATTAATAGACAAATTGGGGTAAATCACTTCCTGCTCTTCTTCCAGCGGTATATTTTCGCTGCGGCGCAGTACAGCACGGATACGCGCCACCAATTCGCGCGCTTCAAATGGTTTGACCATATAATCATCCGCGCCCAGTTCCAGCCCCAACACTTTGTCAAACGTTTCGCCTTTGGCGCTGAGCATAATCACCGGCACCTGGCTAACTTTGCGAATTTGCCGGCAAACATCCCAGCCGTCCATTCCCGGCAGCATGCCGTCCAGCACAATCAGTGAAGGCGCGATTGTCTTGAACTTCTCTACAGCAGTTTTTCCGTCATAGGCAAGTTCCACCTCAAACCCTTCCTTTTCCAAATACATGCGGACCAGGTCACAAATGTTATAATCGTCGTCTACCACCAATATTTTCATACCGGTTCCTCCTTTGCGTCATTTCTGCCCCAAACTCCCCTTTTTCAAAGCTTTCATCTATTATAGCATACATTTCTGAAAAAATCTATTGTAATTTGAAAAAAATATTGCTATAATGAAAGATAATGTAACGGAACCGGAAAGGAGACTCAACATCCATGAAATTAGGAATTGTAGGCTTGCCGAATGTCGGCAAAAGCACATTGTTTAACGCAATCACCAAAGCGGGAGCGGAATCCGCCAACTACCCGTTTTGTACCATTGAACCCAATGTCGGCGTGGTAGCAGTGCCAGACGAGCGGTTGGACGCGCTCTCAGACCTCTATCACCCAAAAAAAGTGACGCCTGCTGTGATTGAATTTGTTGATATCGCAGGACTGGTCAAAGGCGCAAGCCGCGGCGAAGGCTTGGGTAATAAATTTCTGTCCCATATTCGCGAAGTGGACGCAATTGTGCATGTTGTCCGCTGTTTTGAAGACCCCAACATTGTGCATGTGGACGGCTCCATTGACCCCATGCGCGACATCGAAACCATCACGCTGGAGCTGATTTTTGCGGACATGGATTCTGTGAAAAAGCGCATGGAACGGGCAACTAAAATGCTCAAAGCAGACAAGAAATATAAAATCGAACTGGATGTGTTGGAGCGCATTATGACGGCGTTAGAAGCTGGTCTGACGGCGCGGACAGTCGAACTGGATGAGGACGAAGAACTGCTGATTCGCGACCTTTGTCTTTTAACACGCAAGCCCATTTTATATGCCGCCAATGTTGCGGAGGACGATTTCAAAAGCGGCATTGCGGACAACATGTTTGTGCAGCAGCTAGCGGCGGTAGCGGAAAAAGAAGGCGCACAGGTGATGCCGATTTCCGCACGAATTGAAGAAGAAATTTCTGCGCTGGACCCGGAGGACAAGCAGTTGTTTTTGGAGGACCTCGGTATGCAGGAATCCGGTCTGGACCGTTTGGTGAAAGCAAGTTATACCCTGTTGGGACTAATTAGCTATCTCACGGCAGGTGAACCTGAGGTGCGCGCTTGGACGATTACACGTGGCACCAAAGCGCCGCAGGCGGCGGGAAAAATCCACTCCGATTTTGAACGCGGGTTTATTCGCGCCGAAGTGATTGCCTATGACGATTTAATGGAATGCGGTTCTATGGCAGTCGCACGTGAAAAAGGACTGGTTCGCTCGGAAGGAAAAGAATATGTGATGAATGACGGCGACGTGGTGTTGTTCCGGTTCAACGTCTGACGCGGACACAAAAGGGGGACTAATTCCACTTTGCTTCGCCGCAGCGTCAAACCGTCCCCCTTGTTGGAATCCCCCTTTGCAACCGCGTACGCTCGCGCGGCGTTCCTATCGAAACGTCCGCGTCTGAGAGGTATAAAATCTTCGGCACACGCGTGCCCCAGAGGGTATGTCCGAAGATTTTATGATTTGAAAAATAGTGTGTTATCATTCTATGGAACAAACGAAATATAAAGCAATAGGGGTATTTTTATGAGCGATCGCATTGATAAACAGTTAGCATTCATATTGGAAATAGATAAAGTGAAAAATGTATTTCGGCAAACTCATTTATCCGCAAACGGCAGGAATGAAAATGATGCGGAGCATTCTTGGCACATAGCGGTTATGGCATATTTGCTGAAAGAATATGCCAATGAAGAAATTGATATCGCAAAAGTGATGTTGATGTGTCTCATTCATGATATTGTCGAAATTGATGCAGGCGATACCTATGCCTATGATTCCATAGGTCTGCAAACACAAAAAGCCCGAGAATCTGCTGCCAAAGAGAGAATATTTTCAATGCTGCCCCAAGAACAGAAAAATGAATTCACTGCTTTATTTGATGAGTTTGAAGCATTTGAGACTGCTGAATCAAAATTTGCCCATGCAATGGATAATCTCCAACCGCTCATTTTAAACGACAGCAATAACGGCGGAGATTGGCGTGAGCATCATGTAACCGCCGAACAAGTTTATAAAAGACAAAATAAGACAAAATTGGGTTCCCACAAACTTTTTGAGATAACAGACAGGCTCATTCAAAAGAATATACGAAAAGGCAATCTGCAGGAATAAACAAATTCTTGTTTTTCGAAACGAATCGCTGCTAAAACACCGAATCTCCAACCAGCCATCAGCAGCGAATTCCAAAAGCAGTCGCTATTGTTTTTTTGACAAATTTTTTCTTTATACTAAAACTATCAAAAAAGAGGAGGGTTCGTTATGGAAAGTAATACCGGTTTTTTCTGTAAACTCGCCGCGGGCGCTATCTTTATTTTATTATTTATTGCCGGAATCGTTTGGGGAATCAATGTGCACAGTCTGTTCCCTGCCTTGATTTTCTGGGCAGTTGCACTGCTGTTTTGTTTACTGCTTTATGCAGTGGGCGAAATTCTTTCTACCTTGACCCGTCTGGAATATCATGCTCTTATGTCCATGCAAAAATCGGCTACCGAAGAAGAGGACGTGCCGATAAAAGACGGCTGGACCTGCAAATTATGCGGTACTGTCAATCCCAAATATGTGGCGGAGTGCAAACAGTGCGCTGCCAGCAAATTTGAATGATATTCCGCTCTCTTCGATGCAACAATGATAGAGACGATTCTTTTTTAGCAAACCAAACGCCTGATACAAATTTGTATCAGGCGTTTTTTGATTCAGGGAATAGAAACTGCTTTCATCTGCACATACTATTTTCGGGAGGCGATACGATATGCGTAAACAAAAACCATATGACCAGCAGTCAGGTTTACAAGCAACGGAGCAGGAAAACACCGGACATGTCCTGCCGCAAAACCAACATCACAATATCAAAAAAGAAGCATTAGGCCCCAATACAAAAAGGAGTAAATAAAATGGCAAAACAAGGAATGCGGCGTTACCAGCCCGGCGATATCCACGGCGGGCGCAAACCGGAAGACCATTCTCACAAAAATGACGTAGAACCTGTACCTGAAATCCAAGGGAAAGCAAAATCCGGTAAGAAAAAAGCCGGTCCCATGTAAAAATCAATAAAAGGCTGCCAAATGATATGCGTCTCTCAAGAGCAATTCAGCTTTGAGACACTCTTCACATGGCAGCCTTTTTGCAATTCTTTTTTCAGTTGCTATTGCTGTTTTCAATTTCATTTTTTATCCCAAAAATTTTTCGAGACCCAGCAGTATGCGCGTTCCCGCCTGCATTCCCTTATGCAAGAATAGAAAAGGAGATTTCACTTACGAAATCTCCTTTTCTATTCTTATCATCTCTATTATCGGCCCCCCTTTCCAATCTATCCAAAGTCGGGACATACCCTCTGGGCACGCGTCCTCAGAAAAAGTAAGAGAGGGCGGAGCCGTAGGCGACAGAGGACATTTTCAAGGGAAGAAATATCCGTAGCGAACCTTGGGGCATTCCATACGTCCCCTCTTCAAGACTGGTAGTGCTTTTTAATATGCCTTCCGGTACAGTTCTTCCAACTCAGACACCAGCGGCATACGCGGATTGGCAGGCGTACACTGGTCCTCAAATGCGCGCTCCGCCAAATACCCGATTCGGTTCATATATTCTTTTTTGTCAATGCCGCATTCCCGAATGGTTGTCGGCATATCCAGCGATTTCATCAACTTTTGAATTTCCCCAATAAAATTGTCCACGCTTTCCTGCGTTGTCTTACCCGCACAGCCGATTGCCACAGCCAGTTCCGCCACCTTTTTGTCCGCCACAAACGTTTCATATTTAGGCCAAATGGTAAACTTCGTCGGACGCTGTGTGTTATATTTCAGTACATGCGGCAACAGCACCGCATTTGCACGCCCGTGCGGAATGTGAAATTCGCCGCCCAACTTGTGTGCCAGAGAATGGTTGATACCTAAAAAAGCATTGGTGAATGCCATCCCTGCCATACAAGACGCATTATGCATTTTCTCCCGCGCTTCCTTATCATTTCCGTTGCGGTATGCCCGCGGCAGATAGTCAAACACTATCTTAACTGCCTTTTGCGCCAGCGCATCCGTAAAATCGGACGCCAGAACGGATATATAGGACTCTATGGCATGGGTCAAAACGTCCAAACCTGTATCCGCTGTGACAGACGGCGGAACAGTCATGACAAATTCCGTATCAATAATCGCCACGTCCGGCGTGAGTTCATAGTCCGCAAGCGGATATTTCACATTTTTACTGCGGTCAGTGATGACAGAAAAACTTGTCACCTCCGAGCCGGTTCCCGATGTGGTGGGAATCGCTACCATTTTACATTTACTGCCCAGCCGCGGGAATTTATACAACCGTTTACGAATATCCATGAATTTCAGCTTTAGCGCGGAAAAATCCGCTTCGGGATGTTCATAAAACAGCCACATACCTTTTGCCGCGTCCATGGCGCTGCCGCCGCCCAGCGCAATCACCACATCGGGCGAAAATGCCTGCATGGCTTTCACGCCGCGCATTACAGTTTCCACATCCGGGTCAGGTTCCACATCCGCAAAAATTTCACAGTGCACATACTGCTCCCGTTTACGCAGATAATACAGAATTTTGTCCACATAGCCCAGTTTCACCATTGCCGCGTCCGTCACGATAAACGCGCGGGTGATGTCGGGCATTTTTTCCAGATACTGCGCGCTGCCATATTCAAAATAAATCTTTTCCGGCACCTTGAACCACTGCATGTTGACTCTCCTTTTCGCTACCCGTTTTGTATTCATGAGATTCATTACCGTCACATTCGTAGAGACGGAATTACCGCCGAATGACCCGCAGCCTAGTGTGAGAGAAGGCACATTGGAGTTATAAATATCGCCAATTGCGCCTTGGGTTGAGGGAGAATTGACAATCAGCCGTCCTGCTTTGACGCGCTGGCGAAAAGCTTCTACAACCTGATTCTCTTCTGTATGCACCACGGCGCTATGTCCCAAACCGCCAAATTCCACCATTTCTTCCGCACGCTTTATGCCTTCTTCCGCATCCTTCACGACATAGTATGCCAAAATGGGCGACAGTTTTTCTCTCGACAAGGGATACTGCGGTCCCACGCCGTCCTGTTTAGCAAGCAGGATTTTGGTATCCTCCGGCACACTCACACCCGCGTTATGTGCAATTTTGGCAGCGCTCTGTCCCACCACGTCCGGATTCAGCGCGCCTTTTTCTTCGTTAATCACGTAGCGGCTGACCTTTCCTGCTTCCTCCTCATTCAGAAAATAGCAATTGTTTTCTTTCATACAGCGTTCAAATTCTTCTGCAATGGGCGCGTCCACAATTGCCGCCTGCTCTGACGCACAAACCATACCATTGTCGAATGTTTTAGACAAAATGAGATCGTGGCAGGCACGCGGAACATTTGCACTTTTTTCAATATAGCAGGGCACATTGCCCGGTCCCACGCCCAACGCCGGTTTGCCGGAGCTATATGCTGCATGAACCATGCCGCTGCCGCCCGTTGCCAGAATCAACGCCACACCCGGATGGTGCATGAGCGCGTTTGTCGCTTCAATGGAAGGATGTTCAATCCACTGGATACAATGTGGCGGCGCACCTGCTTCTACTGCCGCGTCCAGCAAGACTTTTGCCGATGCAGCCGAACAGTTCTGCGCGGAAGGATGGAACCCAAAGATGATGGGATTGCGCGCTTTGATGGAAATAATTGCTTTGAACAGCGTGGTAGAGGTCGGATTGGTGACAGGCGTTACGCCCGCAATCACACCTACCGGCTCTGCAATTTCTTCATAGCCTTCCAACTCGTTTTCCTCAATCACGCCTGCTGTTTTCATGTATTTAATAGAATGGTAGATATATTCTGTGGCGAACATGTTTTTGGTGATTTTATCCTCATACACGCCGCGACCCGTCTCTTCAACTGCCATTTTTGCCAGCGTCATATGCTGCTCCATACCTGCCATTGCCATTGCTTTGACAATGTGGTCGACCTGTTCCTGATTCATGCTACGCATAGATTCCAGCGCATCATGCGCGTTTTCTACCAGCGTATTCACTTCCTGAACGGTATCCTGCGCTTTTGCCTCTTTTGCCATCTTTCCAGCATCCTTTCTTGTCCGTCTGCCTCAGCAATTTTTACAGCAAACGGTTTTTGATACTAGTATTTGCAGTGTCGCACATTTTTAATCATTTTCTTGATACAAAGACCGTCCATGTCTAAAATTTTTTTTAATTAATAGGAAAACCCCGTCCGGCAATGCTCGCCGGACGGGGTTCTTTATTCTATTTTATTAGACCGACAGAGTTCAATCCTCCCTACTTATGCCAGCGGTTTTTTCGCGGGCGTTCCCGCTTTGCGCGGATATTGCCCCTGCGTGGGATGCACTTTGTCAATCAATACGATTTTATGCGACAACTGTGCAAAGGGAATGGTCACATCCTGTACCGTGCGCAGTTTGCCGCCAAGTTTTTCGATTGCCCCGGCGGCGCTTTGCAATTCTTCCTCCGCCATAGGACCTTTTAGCGCAGCAAATACACCACCCACTTTCACGAACGGCAAGCAATATTCCGCCAGTACGCTAAGGTTCGCCACGGCGCGTGCTGTGGCAATATCAAACTGTTCCCGCAACGTCTGGTCCTGTCCGCCGTCCTCCGCGCGTGCATGGCAAAATGCCACATCTTTTGCACCCACTTCCGCTGCCACTGCTTCCAGAAATTTCAGCCGTTTTGCCAGCGAATCCAGCAGCGTTAAACGCAGAGACGGACACTGGAGTTTCAGCGCCAGCCCGGGGAAACCTGCTCCGGTGCCAACGTCAATCATCCGTGCACTGTCAAGATTCAGTCCACAGCTCAGCAAGGTCAGACTATCTAAAAAATGCTTTGTGACAATGTCTTTTCCTTCTGTGATTGCTGTTAAATTCATTTTTTCGTTCCATTCCACCAGCAAACGCGCATAAGTTGCAAACCTGTCTGCTGTTTCTTCCTGCATGGCAAGCCCTAACTCCACTGCGCCCTGCATGAGTAATTCTCGATTTGTCATAATACCACCTGTATTTTCTTCAAAGAAGGGATTCATTCCAGCCGTCGGCTGTCATTTCATCCCCTCTTTGGATTTCCCCTGCCAGCGTCCTTCGCGCGCATCGTGCCGCACACCTTCCATGCACACGATTCCTCGGCACTCCGGACGCTGTAGGGTATGGGAACTGCGGTACCTGTCCGCAGTTCCCATCATTGAAAAGTTACTGCCGATTCTGTTTTTTTGTGCCGTTTCTCTTTCAAAGAAAGAATTTTCCCTAAGCAGCCGCGTACGCTCACGCTGCGTTCCTAACAAAACGCTCGCGGCTGTGCGGTATGCAATCTTCGGCGCACACATGCCCCAGAGGGTATATCCAAAGATTGTATGATTAAAAACATAGTCCGCTTCCAGTTACTCACCGTAGAACGCTACAGTATATGCAACGAAGCCAGCCCCCTGCAAGGACCGTTTGTGGGGTCTGGGGCGAATCGGAACGCCAGTTGCGTTTTTGGTATTTTTTGGCGTCAAAAAGTACATGATAGCCGCGGCAGCGACTATCATTAGCAGAATTCCCCCTGCTTTCATTTCCTGTCTATAACAAAAGCCGGGAGCGCGTCCCGGCTTTCTAATAATTCTTAGTCTGTTGTAAACGGCAGCAATGCAATGATTCTTGCACGTTTGATTGCCGTTGTCACCTGTCTCTGGTGACGCGCACAGTTTCCGTTGATACGGCGCGGAACAATTTTGCCCCGTTCCGAAACATACCGGCGCAATTTTGCAACGTCCTTGTAATCAATTTCCGTTACTTTGTCTGCACAGAACGCACAAACTTTCTTTCTGCCTCTTCTGCCTCTCGGCCGGTCAGCTCTATCATATGCCATGATGTGTTCCTCCTTCCATCCTTCAAATCATTTCTTTAAAACGGTAGGTCGTCGTCATCCGACGCAATGGAAAATCCTGCAACATCACCAAAACCGTCTTCCTGCTGCTGTGCAGGTGCCGCCGGAGCTGCCGGCATGTCCGCACCGGTGTGCTGTGCCGCCGCTTTTTTAGATTCTCCAAACTGAATGTTGTCTGCAACAACTTCCGTCGCATACCGTTTGTTTCCGTTTTGATCTTCCCAACTGCGGGACTGTATTCTGCCCTCGACAATCATCATCATACCTTTGGTAAAATACCTGCCCACAAATTCTGCTG